>JAOPVG010000498.1 GCA_025966255.1 Jatrophihabitans sp. | reverse complement strand
CCGGCCGGGCCGGCGTCGCCGACGTACGCACCGGGCGCACGGTGCCGGTCAACGGACGATTCCGGATCGGCCACGCCACCGAGATGTTCACCGCGACCATGATCTTGCAGCTCGCGGCCGAGCACCGGCTCGCGCTGAGCGACACGGTCCAGCAGCACCGGCCCGGTCTCCTTCCGTCCGACTACCCACCGATCACCGTCGGCGCGCTGCTCAATCACACCAGCGGCCTGCCGCTGTCCCGCCGGGAAGCCGACGGTCCGGACTGGGTCGTCGCGCACCGCTCGGACGAGCACGCACCGGAGCAGCTCGTCCGTGACGCCGTCACGGCGTCGATGGCGTTCGCGCCCGACACCGACCACGAGATCAACGGTGTGAACTACGTGATCGCCGGGCTGCTGATCGAGAAGGTGACCGGCCGCTCGTTCGGGCACGAACTGCGCGCGCGCATCCTGTTGCCGCTACCTCTGCATGACACGTCGCTGCCGCACCGCGGCGATCCCCGGATCCACGGCCGGCACGCGCACGGCTACGTCAACGTCGGCGGCGAATTGGTCGACGTCACGGCGCAGAGCCCGTCCGGCTGGGCCGACACCGGCATGATCTCGACAACGACGGACTTGGCCCGCTTCCTGTTCGCCCTGCTGCGAGGACGGTTACTACCAGAACCCGAGCAACCGGCCTACTTGGCTACCGGACTTCAGCGCACCGAACTGCCCGGCGGAGTGACCGTATGGGGCAAGAGCGGCCGCGTGCCCGGCTACAGCACGCTCGTGGTCGCCACCCGCGACGCCCGTCGCATCCTGTCGGTGTCGTTGACCTCGACCGGTAGCGCCGAGGCGGCGCGGGCCGCCCTGCTGCGCATCGCGTCCGCCGCATTCGGCGCCGCCTAGAGGTTGTGCATGTAGCCCTTCTGCTGCGAACGATTGGCGATACGCCAGCCGTCCGCGGTGCGGGCGAACGTGTCGAGGTACCAGAGGCCGACGACGAGCACCTGCTGCTTGCCGTTGTCGTTGAGGTACATCGGGTTGTGGCAGAGGCTGCGGGCGGACGCCGTGTCGCCGTCGATCGTCACCTGGCTGGTTGCGACCAGGTGCTGGTGCCCGGCGAAGTTGACGAGCACGGACGCCAGCCATGGCTTCACCTCCGGAAGGGGGCCGGCGATGCCGCCGGTGGCGGTGAGGTCGAGCGTGCCGTCCGAGGTGAAGATCGCGTCGAGGTCGTCGAACTCGTGGAAGTCGATCGCGTAGCTGTACGCGGTGATGAGGTCCTGGATCTCGAGACGGTCGGAGAGCGCCTCGACGGAGTGGCGGGTCATCGCTTGTCCTTCTGCCGGTCGGCGAACTCGGCGGCGTGCTTGTCGCTGCCGAGGCGGCGGGCCAGCGTGGCCGACAGCCCGGGCGCCAGCCCGCCCACCCGCGCAGCGAGGCGGAGGACGCGCGGCGCCACGTTGACCTCGGCGCGATCGCGTTCGACGGCGGAGATGACGGCGTCGGTGACCTGCCGGGGTGTGGCCGTGCCCGCGCCGGGCGGCGGCTTGAGACCGGTGTCGGCGAACATGCCGGCGTCGCGGACGAAGCCCGGTTGGACGATCGAGACGCCGACCCCGGTGCCGTGCAGGTCCTGCCGTAGGCCGTGCGCCAATCCGCGCACGCCGAACTTGGTCATGCTGTAGATGCCGGTGCCCTTCGTCGCCGCCAGCCCGGACAGCGAACCGATGAAGACGATGTGCCCGCGTCGCCGGTCGACCATCTCCGCGCCAAAGCGGCGGGCGAGCAACGCCGGCGACAGGATGTTCACCTGTACCGCCCGCTCGATCTGGTCGGGCGTGTAGTCCAGCACGGCGCCCGAGCCGGGCAGGGCGGCGTTGAGAACGAGCACGTCGATGCGTCCGGCCTCGCTGACCAGCCGCTCCAGGTCATCCGACGAACTGAGGTCGGCTGCGATCGCCGTGGCGTTCAGCTCGTCGGCGAGCGGCTGCAAGACGTCGGCGCGCCGCCCGGTGAGCACGAGTTCGACGCCGCGGCCGTGCAGCGCGCGGGCGATCGCGTGGCCCAGACCGCCCGTGGCGCCGGTGACGAGCGCTCGGCTGCCGGTCAGTTCGAACCGATCAGACATCGGAGTTCCCTCTCGTCGCGATGTCGGCGAGCCGGGCCACGTGCTCGCCGGGCTGGCCGAAAAGTTGAGCGCTGCCATGCGCACGTTTGAAGTACAGGTGGGCGTCGTGCTCCCAGGTGATCGCGATGCCGCCGTGCAGCTGGATCGCCTCGCCGGCGATCGTCTGGAACGCCTCGGAGCAATAGGCCTTCGCCACGGACGGGTGGACGGCGCCGTCGACCGCGGCATACGAGGCCGAGCGCGCCGCCTCGAGCAGGACGTGCAGGTCGGCCATCCGGTGCTTCAGCGCCTGGAAGCTCCCGATCGGGCGGCCGAACTGGTGCCGCACCTTGGCGTACTCCACGGTCAGCTCGAGGATGCGCGCCGCGGCGCCCACCTGTTCGGCTGACAGGGCGATGCACGCCGCGTCCCGCGCGGTTCGCAGCGCCTCGGCGGCGTCGGCCGGCCCGATCCGGCGACCGGCCACACCGCCGAGGCTGACCCGGGCAAGGCGGCGGGTGGGATCGACAGTGGGGGTGCGCACGCGTTCGGCGTCGGCCGGGTCGACCTCGTACACCGCGAGCGACGGACCGGTGCGCGCCACGACGAGCAGGACGTCGGCGAGATCGCCGTCCAGCACGTAGTGCGCCTCTCCGGTGAGGCGCCCGCCCGCGACGGCCGCGCCCGCCTGCTCGGTGTCCCAGCGTCCGTCGAGCCCGGCCCACGCGAGCGCCGCGAGGGTGGTGCCGTCGGCGATCCCCGGCAGCAGGCGCT
>JAOPVG010000495.1 GCA_025966255.1 Jatrophihabitans sp. | reverse complement strand
GAACGGGTATTCCGTGCGAAGCGCGGTGTCCGGAAGGTCGGCCACAGCTGTCACGGCCGACTCTCGCTTCGCTCGGTCGCCCGGCGAAGCCCCATGCCCATGGCTCGCTCGCTACCCGCGCTCACGGCGCCACTCTCTGGATGTGCTCGCACACCAGCGTGACCGTCTCCATCAGGACCTCGCTCGCGCCGGCCTTGAGGGCGCCGATCTCCAGCTTGGACGGCCAGGCCATCTCCAGGTGATAGCGAGCGACAGCGGTGCCGTCGGTCGCGAACATCACCAGGGAGCAGCTCTTGCGGGCGGCCATGATGTCGCCCATCAGCACGGCCTCGTGCCAGAGCCACAGCTCCATGCTCTGGTTCTTGCCGCGCTTGAGGGTGATCGTCGGTGGCTTCCTCTTGCCGGGGAGCTTCTTGAGCCGGACTTCCTTGTCCGTCGACTCCATCAGCTCGACCGGCTCCACCTCAGTGGTGATGCCGACCAGTTCGGCGAACGACGCGATCTGGTAGCCGTCGATGACGATGGAGAACCGTGACGCGGTGATCGCATCGCCGGCTCCAAGACCACTGCTCATGATGATCCTTCTTCAGGTTGCTGGATGGGGGTCATCGACTACTCCTCGAGGCCCGCGCCGTCGGCGAACTGCGAGATGCGGAAGACCACGAACTCGGCCGGCTTGACCGGCGCGATGCCGATCTCGACGGTGAGAATGCCCGCGTCGCGGTTCTCGGGCGGGTTGTTCTCCTCGTCGCACTTGACGAAGAAGGCCTGCGCCGGGGTCCGTCCGAACAGGGCTCCGTCGCGCCAGACCCGGCGCAGGAACATGTTCACCGTGCGCTTGACCGAGTCCCACAGCTTCGGGTCGTTCGGCTCGAAGACGACCCAGTTCGTTCCGGAGAGGATCGACTTCTCGACGTAGTTGAACAGGCGTCGAACGTTCAGGTAACGCCACTCCGGGTCGCTGCTCAGGGTGCGGGCGCCCCACACGCGGATGCCCTGGCCCGGGAAGGACCGGATGCAGTTCACCGCGACCGGGTTCAGCGTGTCGTGCTCGCCCTTGGTGATGTTGAGCTCGAGCGTGACCGCGCCGCGCACGACCTCGTTCGCCGGGGCCTTGTGCACGCCCCGGGTGGAGTCGTTGCGGGCCCAGATGCCGGCGACGCTGCCCGAGGGCGGGATGAAGACCTGCTTGCCGGCAATCGGGTCGGCGACCTTCACCCACGGCCAGTACATGGTGGCGTACTTGCTGTCGTAACCGGTCACGTCCATGCGCCAGTCCTTGACCTGCTGGGCGTTGAGCCCCGGCGGGGTGTCGAGGATTGCGACGCGGTCGGCCATGAGCTCGCAGTGCGCGATCATGGCCAGCTGGACGGCCTTGACGTCGTCGAGCGTGATCGAGCCCTGCTGCAGCGCGGCCATCAGGTCGGGCACGGCGAGCATCGTCACGTTGTCGATCGCCTCGAGGCCGCCGAAGCCGGTGCGGTCGGCCGAGTTGCCGACGTAGGCGCCGGGCGAGACGGTGTCCGGGACCACCGCCGGCAGCGTCGAAACCGCGACCTCACCGTGGCGCGGGACCGCAAGGGCCCGGCCGCGGACGTCCTCGATCGTGATCAGCTGCGACTGCTGGCGCACCACGGTGGCCACGTTCTGCGGACCGCGCCGGGTGGTGACGTTGTCGAAGGTCTCGACGACCTCGCCCCCGCGCTTCACCAGCAGCTTGAAGGCCTCGTCGCCGCCGTCCGAGGCCGGCTGGACCTCGACGGACAGGCCGTTCTGGTCGGGCGCCTTCGCGGCGATCGTCAGGGCCGGCTTCTCCTCGTCGCCCGCGGCGAGGAGCTCGGCAACCGGAACCGGCGCGTCGGCCGGGTCGCCCGACCCACCACCGACCCGGACGACGTAGGCAATGCCACCGCCGTTGAGGAAGTAGGCGTAGACGGCGTGTGCGAGGTAGTAACCGTCGACGAAGTCACCGAACGAGGACTTGAACTGCGTCCAGTTGGTGACGAGTACGGGCTCGTTGAGGGGTCCGACTTCGGAGAAGCCCACGAACGCCGCTACGGCGGTTCCAACAGCCTCGATCGGCCTTGAGCCGGACGAGACTTCCTCCATATACACACCGGGTGAGAGGTAACTGCTAGGCATTCGCGATCTCCCGTCCGCATGAGGTGATCGCGACTCTCGCAGCACCTCACGCTCTGCATACCGTTAGCGAGGGAGAGGGGAGGGGCAGTCGAAACTGCACCAAGGGGCGGTCTGGAGCAGTCGTTTGGGACGGTCCCTGCGCTCTTTCTCGCGGGCGGCTCGGTGGCGAGGCTGCGGGAATGATTGCCGAGGTCGACGAGGCGCTGTGCCGTGCCCTCGCCCGGGTGCTACCCAAAGGCACCGTCGTCCGGCTCGACCCGCCCAAACCGACCTGGCAGACCGAGAAGCCGTCGCAGGCGATCGACCTCTTTCTCTTCGGTCTGGCCGGCGACCCCCGGGGCGCCGCATCGGGATTCGAGGAGGTGCGCGACGCCCGCGGGGCGGTGCTGTCGCGGACCGAACCACCGCGGCGGTACCAGCTCTCCTACCTCGTCACCGCCCGGGCGCCCAAGATCTCCGAGGAGCACGAGCTCCTGGACACCGCGCTGCGAGCACTGACCGACGGCGAGGCGCTGCCGCAGTCGTGCCTGCCGCCGGCGCTGGCTGATCTCGGCATGCCGGTGCTCGTGGATCTCGATGCCGCCGGCCCGGGGCATCTCTGGACGAGCCTGGGCATGCCGGCGCGCGCCGCCTTCGTGCTCGCCGTCAGCGCGCCGCACCGCGCGATGCCGAACACCGATCTCGCGCCTCCGGCCGAGAAGATGGACCTCAAGACCGATCCGGTGCGCGTCGGCATCCCGATCGGCGCCTCGACCCCCGAAGGTGCGGCCGCGTCACCGGCCGCTCCCAAGCGATGGGACCGCGTCCGGACGCCACAGTCATGATCATGAAAGACTGAGGTCGTGCCAGACCTCGGCGGGCGTCCCAATCTTGCGCCGGGCGACTCGAACGAGTGGGTCAGAGAACTGCAGGAGCGCCTGCAGGTCCTGCAGGTCTACACCGGGGACTGCGCCGGCAACTACGACGACCAGACCGCGGCCGCGGTCAGGGAGATGCAGGAGCGCTACCGCCCGGCCAACGTCGACGGGCAGGTCGACGACGAGACCTGGTACGCGCTCCTGGCGATGGAGCAGGACGTCGGCATCCGGCCGGCCGGCGCAGCGCTGAATCCGCTGCTGGACCAGATCGTCGACGGGCAACTCTCGGAGGACCGGGCGTGGATCTGGCGCAACGGCGAGTGGCAGCCCGCCTACGACCGGCCCGACGCCGCGCCGGAGATAGCCGGGGTCGCCGCCGAACATCAGGTGTCCGAGGACGGGCACTGGCGTTGGGTCGACAACCAATGGCAACCGAACGCGTGACGATGACTGCCGCCGGTCCGCTCTTGGTGCGAGGATGACGCCATGGCGCTGACCGGCGACGAGCCGAACCTGGAACTCGGTGACACCGGCGAAGGTGTCGTCCTGCTCCAGGTGCGCCTCTACGGCTTGCAGATCTTCCGCGGGATCCCGGACGGCTCGTTCGGGATGTCGACCGAGAACGCCGTTCGCGAACTGCAGTCGCAGCTGGGCCTGGACAACTCGGGCGAGGTGAATCGCGAGACCTGGGAGGCGCTGTTCCACCAGGAGCAGCAGGTCGGCATCAACTACCAGTACCTGTCGCCCTACGACGCGCTCGACCAGCTGAGGTACGACCTGCAGCACGGTGGCCAGCGCGATGGTTGGGGCAACCAGTTCCCCGACGACCAGAGCCACGGTGGGGAGCTGTCCGAGGACGGTCAGTTCCGCTGGGACGGCTACAACTGGCAGCCGGTCGGTGGTGACGGCCCGTCGGGTGCCGGCGACCAGGGGTATGCCGGTCAGCTGTCCGAGGACGGTCAGTATCGCTGGGACGGCTCCGACTGGCAGCCGGTGTCCGGCGCCGGCGGGTCCGGCCAGGGGGACAGCCACGTCGGTGAGCTGTCCGAGGACGGCCAGTACCGCTGGGACGGCTCCGCCTGGCAGCCGGTGTCCGGTGCCGCCGGCCCCGGCAGTGCTGCCGGTGGCGGTGCCGGCGGCCAGGACTTCGTGGGGCAGCTGTCGGACGACGGTCAGTGGCGCTGGGACGGCACCCAGTGGCAGGCGGCGTGAGCGCGGCTGCGTTTCTGGACGCGTAGGTGGGCGCCGCCCGGCCCCCCGCCTACGTCGCGTAGAGCCGAGCCGCGCGGTCAGTGGCCACAGGCACCGGCGCCAGCACGACCGCACCGATGGACGCCAGCGTCTCGTCGTAGCGCTCGGTCCACATCGTCGTCGCCCCCGACTGCATGGGCGGATCGGACGGCGCGGCCGCCGTGACGTCCAGGGCGTATCCCAGCGAACCGCTGATCGCCGGCTCGTCCACGCCGCTGCCGCCGGGAATCTCGATCGAACAGTCACCGCCGAAGCGGCGGGTGCGGGGCCCGGGCCGCGTGCTGGCCGAGTGGGTGAAGCGGTGCCCGCCGGCGCTTTCGATCGTCGGCCGGTCGCCCTTCATCGCCGAGATGTAGAGACCGTCCGCGATGCGGTGCAGCGCGGCGCCGGCGATGCGCAGCGCGACGCGGTCCTCGGTGGCCGACGCGGAATCGGCGGCCGAACACGTCACGCGCAGTGACCCCGTGAACGTGAGCGTGAACTCGAGCAGCACGTCGCCGATGTACGTGACCGCCTTCGCGATGATCTGCTCGGGCGGAACGTAGCGGTACACGTCCGTGCGCCTTCGGGGAATGGTTGCCAACGCGTCACCTTGGAATGCGATTGTGCAGACCGGGGGAGTCATCACCTTCACGGTAGGGCCGGCGCCGGAACAGCCGGTGCCCCTAAGGGCAGTGCATAGTGCGTCCACCGCGGCCAATGTAAAGCGGACGTTAGGAGATGCACACTAAATGTGGCTCGGACACAACGAATTCCGGCTATCGCTTCCCGTCCGAATGCTCAATACGCAACCATCCACCTGTGCTCGTGCCCAGCAATAACCGCTACGCGCAGTCGCGGCTGCCGCGGTCATCGAGCAACGAGCTGCACCGCCTGGTCTCTGCGCTCGCCTTCCGCATGGAGTACACGCAGGCGCCGGAGGAACTGCTGAGCGCCGTAGTCGAGCTCATCGCCGGCGAAATGCACCTGCCCTATGTCCGCATCGACATCGAGCACGGCAGCTGGGGCGAGGGCTCGGCCGCGTCCGGTGAACCGGTCGGCACACCGCTGAGCCTGCCGCTCACCTACCAGGGTTACCCGGCCGGTCAGCTCATCGTGACCGGCGGACGGGCCGGCCGCGCCCTGCCCCGCCGCCAGCGCCGCGCCCTGCTCGAAGTGGCCCGGCACGCGGGCGCGGCCCTGCACACCGCCCGCCTTCTGCGCGATCTGCGGCGCAGTCTGGCCGGCGTCCTCTACGCGCGCGAAGAGGAGCGCCGCCGGCTCCGGCACGAGTTGCACGACAGCCTGGGCCCG
>JAOPVG010000135.1 GCA_025966255.1 Jatrophihabitans sp. | reverse complement strand
GCCGAAGAGGTAGAACGCGACGACGACGAGCACCGCCGTCAGCACCACCGACTGGCGCAGCGCCGCGACCAGCAGCACCAGCCCGACGCCGATGACCGCGGCCACCACTCCGGTGACGAGGTAGGCGGGCCCGCTGTACGTCGTGCGGAAGCCGAACAGCGCCACCGCCGTCAGCACCACTACGAACAGCGCGTCGACGCCATCGCGCGAGGCGAGGGCCGGCGCCGGCCCGGCCGGCGAGCGCGGATCCACTCGCGGATCGAGGACGGCCGTCATCGCTGCTCGACCGCGTTCAGCACGGCTCGCAGCCCGGACAGCTGGGGCAGGCTGAGCACGGTGAGCTGGTGCAGGCCGCTGAGCCCGGCCGGCGCGGTGGGGTCGATGCGCACCGCGACTACGTTGACCTCGGGCGAGAAGTGGTTCGCGGCCCGACGCAGCTCGGCGAACTCGGTGTTGGCCCCGGTGATCAGCAGCGCCACCGTGGTGTCGGGCGCGAGCTGCGCGGCGCGCGCCACCCGCGCGGAGAGCAGCGTGTTGCCGCCCAGGTCGGCCCGCGCGAACGCATCCATCGACAGCGCCAGATTGCCGGATCCCACAACGTGATCCGCGGCCAGCACGGTGGTGTCGATCTCGTCCGCGGCCGCCCGACGCACCACGGAGGCAGCCACCGAGATCGCCGTCTCGAAGTCGATCTCGTCGAGATAGACCTCAGCGCGGCCGTCGACGACGGCACACAGGTGCGAGCGCCGGGTGTCCAGGAACTGACGAACGAGCAGCTTGCTCTCACCGCTGAGCGCGCTGGCCCGAGCCGTCGAGCGCCAGTGGATGTAGCGCCGGTCGTCGCCGGGCGCGTACTCGCGCAGCGTGTGGAACGCGAGGTCGCTGGTCGACGTCTCGTTCGTCGTCTGGCCCTCGAGGTCACGCAGCACGCCGGCGCCCAACGGTTCCAGGCCGACGGTGATCGGATGCACGATCAGTTCGATGACCTCACTCCACGGCAACGTGCGGCGCAGCAGCCCGAACGGATCGCCGCGCACCGTCGTCGCCGGCCCGACCGGCACCACGCCGCGCCGGGTGGTGGCCAGCGAGAACAGCTCCTCCTGGACCTCCCCCATGCGCAGCCGCCGCAGGTTGAACTGCGCGCGGGCCACTCCGATCGGCACCTCGAGCAGCAGCGGCAGCAGCCGGGTGCGGGAGGCATTGCTGGCCCGGAGCCGACCGGCCGACGGGTTGCCGGCCACCACCCGCCGCGGGCTGACCTCGATCGACACGGCCAGCCGGGTCCGCCCGATCGTCAACAGCGCGCAGATGACGAGCACGAGCAGGCCGGCCGCGGCGATGATGAGCAGCTCGACCCAGCCGAGCAGGGCGCCGACCAACCAGGACAGCAGGGCGATCGCCAGCACGCCCCACCCCAGGCTGGTCACCGGCGCGGTCGCTCGACGGACGGCGCGCCACGCATTGGTGGCTGCGCCGAACGCAGCGTTGTGCTCCGACATCAACTAGGCGGCGCGCTGGGACGGCGGCACGACGGCGTCGAGGATCTGGCCGATGACGTCGTCGACGGTGACGCCGCTGAACTGCGCCTCGGCGTCGAGCAGCACGCGGTGGCACATCACCGGCTCGGCCAGGGTCTTGATGTCGTCGGGGATGACGTAGTTGCGCCCCAGGCTGATGGCCCACGTCTTGGCGCAGCGGACCAGCGCCAGGCAGCCGCGCACCGAGAGGCCGAGCTTCACGTTCGGGTGCCGGCGCGACTCCTCGGCGAGCTTGGTGACGTAGGCCAGGATCGCGGGATCGACGTGCACGGTGTCGGCGATCTCGCTCATCTGCGCGACGACCTCGGAGGTGATGACAGGCTGGATCGCCGCGGTGCGGTCCCGCGTCGACGCGTCGGCCAGCACCGCGACGGTGGCTTCGTGATCGGGATAGCCGATGGACGTCTTCATCAGGAACCGGTCGAGCTGGGCCTCGGGCAGCCGGTAGGTGCCGGCCTGCTCGATCGGGTTCTGCGTCGCGATCACCATGAACGGACGGCCGACCGGGTGCGGCACGCCGTCGACGGTGATTTGGCCCTCCTCCATCACCTCGAGCAGCGCCGACTGGGTCTTCGGCGAGGCGCGGTTGATCTCGTCGGCCAGCAGGATCGTCGTGAAGACCGGCCCCTCGTGGAAGTTGAACTGCTGCGTCTTCTGGTCGTAGATCGTCACGCCGGTGACGTCGGAGGGCAGCAGGTCAGGGGTGAACTGGATGCGGTTGTGGTTCCCCTTGACCGTCGCCGCCAGCGCCTTCGCCAGGCTGGTCTTGCCGGTGCCCGGGAAGTCCTCGATGAGCATGTGGCCTTCGGTGAGCAGGCAGGTCAGCGCAAGGCGCACGGCCCGGTCCTTGCCGAACACGGCCTGCGACACGTTGTCGGCCATCAGCCCGAAGGTCTGCGCGAACCAGGTCGCCGGGTCGGGTGTACTCATGTCGTCCTTTCCTTCAGCTGCACGGGCCGCCGTCCTTCCAGTTTCCGTAACAAGATCCGCTCACCCCGGCGACCGTGCCGGTGATCCTGCCGTAGCCCGGCGGACTGCCTCCCGGGCCGCCGTAGTAGCCCGTCGTCTGCTTCGGCCCGTAGTCGCCACTGCCGTTCGTGGTGAAGGGGTAGTCGCGGACGTAGGTGCCCGGCGTTTCGACAACGTGGATGTTGTAGCGAGTGTTCGGCGCGAACCCGGACACCGTGAAGACGATGTAGTGGCAGCCGTGGGTGCAGTCACTCGCGGTGTGATACGCGCCCATCGAGATCTTGACCGTCCTCGGATCCGGCGGCGGCGGGTCAGTGCAACTCGCCGACCCGGAGCCGGTGCTCACCTCGCCGCGGTTGTCGACGGCCTTGACGTTGATCCGGTGGGTGTTGCCGTCCTGGCCGCCGACGTCCCGGTTGCGAGCGCTCGTTTCGGCGCCGTAGCCACCGCCGTCGATCGAAACCAGGAAGCCGCGGATTGAATGGCCGTTGTAATCAGCGGGCGGGCTCCAGGTGAAGTGCACGCCGCCGCTGGTCTGACTGCAACTGGCCGACGGCGCATGCGGCACCCCGGACGTGTGCGCCGACGCGGACGCGCTCGGTGCTCCGCACTGTTCCTCGTTGCAGTCCTTGAGCGTGAAGGAGAAGTCGGTGTCGTGCGATAGCCCGGAGATCAGGTGGTTATCGGTGGCGCCCGGCCCGGCTCCCGGCGCCCACGTGCCGCAGCTCCCGGCGCTGGACGTGCACTGGATCGTCGAGCTCTGGCCATGCGAGTTGGGCACGGTGTACGTCAACTGCACCTGGCCGTCGGTGTCCGTGGCCCTGGCATTCTGGAGCGTCGGTGGATCAGGCGTACCGGTGACGCGGAACTGTGTCGACGCCGCGGCCGACTGGTGTCCGACGGCGTTCTGGGCCACCACCTTGTAGGTATAGGTGTGCGCGGTGGCCGGGGTGTCGGTGCAGGAGGTGGCCTGCGTCTTGGCGCAGATCGGCGTGCCGTCGCGGGTGGCCGTATAAGTGGTCGGGCCGGCCCCGTTCGGGTCAGCCGGGTTCCACTGGACCTTCACAACGCGGGCAGTGGTGCCGGCCCCGCCGCTATAGCTCACCGCCATACCCGTAGGTACGGGCGGCACCCCGGCGGACTGACCGCGGGTGGTGGTCGGCGGTCCCGCACCCAGTGCGTTCACCGCGACGACCGTGAACGTGTACACGTTGTCGTTCGTCAGGCCGCCGGCCACGATCGTGTGCGTACCGCCGGACACCGTGCGGGCGCCGCCGCCGCTCCAGCTGACGCGGTATTGGAGGATCGCGCTGCCCTGGTTCTGCGCGGCGCTCCACAGGACGGTCAGCCGCCCGTCCTGGGGGTTGGACGTGGTGATGTGCCCGACCGCGCCGGGCAGCGTGTTGGGCTTGGCCGGCGGGGCGAGTCGGGGGCTCGGTTTGCCGTAGCCGACGGCGTTGTGGGCGCGCACCGTGAAGCCGTACGAGCTGCCGTTGACCAGCCCGGTGATCCGGCACGGGGACGCGGGGCA
>JAOPVG010000476.1 GCA_025966255.1 Jatrophihabitans sp. | reverse complement strand
AGTGCTCTCGGCCGCTTCACCGCCGTGGTCCCGCGCGACTTCAAGCGGGTGCTCGACGCAACGCAGCGGGCCAAGGACGCCGGGGAGAACGTCGACGAAGCCGTGATGGCTGCCGCGAAGGGTTGATGGATTCACGTCGAGATTCAGGATTGACAGCATACTGCCGTATTGACAGAATACTGTCATGCCAGCCGTTCACATTGCCGTATTCGACACCTTCGCCGACTGGGAGACCGGTTACGCCACCGCGCACATCGTCCGGCCGCAGTGGCAGAAGACCCCGGGTCGCTACCGGGTCGTCACGGTCGCGTTGACCCGCGAACCGGTCACAACGATGGGCGGCATCCGCATCACGCCGGACATCACGTTGGCGGAACTGAAGCCGGAGGACAGCGCCATGCTGATCCTTGCGGGCGGAGATACGTGGGGCACCGAGGCCATGACCCCGTTCACCGATGCCGCGCGCCGGTTCCTCGATGCGGGTGTGCCGGTGGCGGCGGCGTGCGGTGCGACGTTCGGCCTCGCGGTCGCCGGCTTGCTCGACAACCGCGCGCACACGAGCAACGCGGCTGAGTACCTCGCGGCGTCCGGCTACGGCGGCGGCGATCGATTCCGGGATGAGCCGGCCGTCGTCGACGGTGCCCTGATCACGGCCAGCGGGGTAGCGCCGGTGCACTTCGCCCGGGCCATCCTTGACCGGCTCGGCGTCTACGAACCGAGCGTGCTGCAGTCGTGGTTCAAGCTGTACGCCCACCGAGACCCGGCCGGTTTCTTCGAGCTCATGGCGGTGTGAGTGCGCCACGAACAGGATCTGTTGAGCGGTACCGCGCTGGCGGTCTTCAAGCTGAACGGGCAGTTCCTCGCTCTGTCGGAGGAACTAGCTCGGCCGGTCGGGCTGACCGCGGCGTGGTGGCAGGTGCTGGGCGCTGTGCTGCCCGAGCCGCTGTCGGTCGCCGGGATCGCCCGGGAAATGGGCATCACCCGGCAGAGCGTGCAGCGCATCGCCGATCTGCTCGTCGGGGACGGCCTCGCGGAGTACACGGACAACCCGGCGCACCGCCGAGCCAAGCTGCTGACGCCCACCGCGGCCGGACGGGAGGCGGTCGCCCGGATCGGCCCGGCGCACGCCGTCGCTGCGGCGCGGCTGGCGAAGGCGCTCGGCCCGGAGCGCTTCGGCGGCGTGCTGGACGCGCTGCGGGACCTGGCCGCGGCGATGGACGAACTGGACGCTGACCGGCCGCACCAATGAGGCCCGTCCGTCCACCAGTGGTCACTTACGTTCGCTAGGCGTCACCCAAAAAACTGTCCACCGGTACTGATAAGTGACCACCGGTGGCGCCGCCCCCACCCTCGCAACCCCTAGGCTTAGGACCGTGAGCGAAGCTTGCGAGCGAACCCTAGGAATCCGGCCGGGCCGACCGAACGAGCGAAGCGAGGCTCGGTCGTGATCCGGCACGCCAAAATCGTCTGCACGCTCGGCCCGGCCACCGATTCCCCCGAACGGGCGCGCGCGCTCGTGGAAGCGGGCATGGACGTAGCCCGGCTCAACTTCAGCCACGGCGAGCACGCCGAACACGGCCGCCGCTTCCGCGAGGTGCGCCAGGCGGCCAGCGCAGCGGGCCGCAACGTAGCCGTGCTGGCCGACCTACAGGGTCCCAAGATCCGCCTAGGACGGTTCGCGGACGGTCCGGTCATCTGGGCCACCGGCGAGCGGGTCCGGATCACCGTCGAGGAGTGCGAGGGCACCCACGACCGGGTGTCCACCACGTACTCCAACCTTGCCGCCGATGTGCGGCCAGGCGATCGCCTGCTCGTCGACGACGGCAACGTCGCGCTCATCGCTGTCGACATCGAGAACGACACCGACGTCGTCTGCGACGTCGCCGAGGGCGGCGTCGTCAGCGACAACAAGGGCCTCTCGCTGCCGGGGGTCGAGGTGAGTGTCCCGGCGATGTCGGACAAGGACGAGGCCGACCTCGAGTTCGCGCTGCGCCTCGGCGTCGACTACGTCGCGCTGTCCTTCGTGCGCAATCCCGAGGACGTCAAGCTCGTCCATCGCGTGATGGACGAGGTTGGTGTGCGCGTCCCGGTGATCGCCAAGCTGGAGAAGCCGGAGGCGGTCGATCGGCTCGAAGAGATCGTGCTCGCCTTCGACGGAATGATGGTCGCCCGCGGTGACCTCGGCGTGGAGATGCCGCTCGAAGAAGTGCCCATGGTGCAGAAGCGGGCCGTGCAGATCTGCCGGGACAACGCCAAGCCGGTGATCGTCGCGACGCAGATGCTCGAATCGATGATCACCCACTCGCGCCCCACCCGCGCCGAAGCCTCCGACGTCGCGAACGCGGTGATCGACGGCGCCGACGCGGTGATGCTGTCGGGGGAGACGAGTGTCGGCAAGTATCCGGTGCAGTCCGTGGCCACCATGAGCCGCATCATCCGATCAGTAGAGGCATCCGGCACCGGGGTGCGCGGCCTGCAGCACAACCCGCGCACGTCCGGCGGCGCGCTGGTCAAGGCGGCCAAGGACATCGGCGACGCGCTCGGCGCGGTGGCCCTCGTCGCGTTCACGCAGACCGGCGACACCGCCCGCCGGCTCGCCCGCCTGCAGCCTTCGCAGCGGTTGCTCGTCTTCACGCCGGTCGAGATCGTCCAGCGTCAGATGGCCCTGGTGTGGGGCGCCGAGGCGCACCTCGTGTGGATGGTCAAGACGACCGACGACATGGTGCGGCAGGTCGACTCCGCGCTGCTCAACCGCGGCGTGTGCCACCCGCACGATCTCGTGATCGTCGTCGCGGGCACGCCACCGGACACCCCGGGCGCGACGAACACGATCCGGGTGCACCGCATCGGCGACGTCCTGCGTCATGGGTGATGACTCAAATGACGGAGTCGTCGGTCAAGAGGCAGTGGACGGGCTGGTCCGACTCCTCGATCTCGAGCGCATAGATCAGGACATCTTTCGCGGCCTGAGCACGAAGTCGCGGTGGCAGCGGGTGTTCGGTGGCCAGGTCGCGGGCCAGGCCCTTGTGGCGGCCGGGCGGACGGTCGACAGCGACCGGCGGGTCCACTCCCTGCACTCGTACTTCGTCCGCGCCGGCGATCCGACGATCCCGATCATCTACAAGGTCGATCGGGTACGCGACGGCCGCTCGTTCTCCACGCGTCGAGTGCTCGCGGTGCAGGACGGCGAGACGATCTTCTCGCTGTCGGCCTCGTTCCAACTCGATCAGGACGGCATCGACCACCAGTCGACGATGCCGGACGTGCCGCCGCCGGAATCGCTGCAGCCACTCGTCAACCGCTACGGGCCGTCACCGGCCGCGGCCGAGTTCTACAAGACGATGCCCAAGCCGATCGACCTGCGCTACGTCGACGACCCGCCCTGGCAGCAGCACGCCCAGGGCCCGCGCGAGGGCCTCAGCCGGGTCTGGATGCGCGCCGACGGCGCGCTGCCCGACGACCCACTGCTGCATGTGTGCGTGCTGACCTTCGCGTCGGACATGACCCTGCTGGACTCGGTCCTCGTGCGGCACGGTCTCGCCCCCGGGCTCGACGACGTCTCGATGGCGTCCCTCGACCACGCGATGTGGTTCGAGCGGCCGTTCCGGGCCGACGAGTGGCTGCTCTATGCGACGACCTCGCCGTCAGCGTCCGGTGGTCGCGGCCTGGCGACCGGACGCTTCTTCAAACAGGACGGCACCCAGGTGTGCAGCGTCGTGCAGGAAGGCATGATCCGGGTCCGCGGTCGCGACTAGGCCCCCTTCACCAGGCCCTTCAGCCACGCGTTGACCTTGTTTGGGTTGTCGGCGATCCACTTGTCGGCGGCCTGCTCCGGCTCCATCCCGTCGGCGGTGATGTACTTCGCGACGACGTTCTGGTCCTTGGTGCTCCACTGGAAATTCTTGATCAGCTTGTAGCCAGAGGTGCCGCGGTTGGCGAAGTCCTTGCTGACAATCTTGTCCAGCTTGTAGATCGGGTAGTCGCAGGCGATCTTCGCCGCGACCGCGTCGCAGCCCGTCTTGTACGTGGGCAGATTGACCTTGACCAGCGGTACCTCGGCGAGGAACCACTGCGGCGAGTAGAAGTAGCCGATCATCGCCGTCTTGGTCCGCTCGGCCGAGCGGAATGCCTGGATCAGGGCCGCCTCACTACCGGCGAAGACCACCTTGAAGTTCAGTTTCAGGTTCTTCACCAGCGCTTCGTCGTTGGTGACGAAGCCGGGGTCGCCGTCGAGCAGTTGCCCCTTGCTGCCGGACTCCGAGGTCTTGAACAACTTCGAATACTTGTTGAGGTTCTTCCAGTCGGTGATGTCGGGGTACTTCTTGGCCATCCACGGCGGCACGAACCAGCCGATCACACCGTTGATGCCGATCGATCCGGCGTCCTCGGCCACGCGTAGCTTCTTCTGGTAGAGGTCGAACAGCTCCGGGTGCCCCCAGTTCTCGAGCACGACGTCGACGTTGCCGGCCGCGAACCCCTGCCACGAGATCTGCTCGTCGACGTAGACGTAGTTGACGATGCAGCCGAGCCGTTTCTTCGCGACCTGGCCCACGACGAACGCGTCGGCCTCGTAGCCGACCCAGTTGTTCACCGCAATCTTGAGCAGGCCGCACGACGAGGTGGTGTCGACCTTGGCGTCCTTGATGTTCGAGGCGACCCCCGGCACGACGGAGGCGAGCACGATGCCGGCCGCGGCCAGAGGTATGGCGAGCCGGTTCAGCTTGATCATGATTCAACCGCCTTCTTCGCGCCCCGCTGGGCGGTGTAGGTCGTGATCCGGTCCAGCATGACGCCGAGCAGCACGATGGAGAACCCGGCCGCGAGGCCGCGGCCTTGGAGCGGCAGCTGTTTGAAGCCCGCCACCACGTCGTAACCGAGGGCGCCGGCACCGACGAGCCCGCCGATGACGACCATCGACAGCACGTAGAGCAGGCCCTGGTTGGCCGCGACGGTGAACGCGGAGCGGGCCATCGGGATCTGCACCTTGGTGATGATCTGGATCCGTAGCGCGCCGGCCGACTCGGCCGCCTCCACCGTCGTCGCGGACACCGCCTTGATGCCGTCGGCCACGATCTTGATCGCGGCCGGCGCGGCGTAGGCGACGGCGGCGACGATCGCGGTGAAACGGGTGGGTCCGAATAACGCGAGCGTCGGGATCAGGTACACGAACGGCGGCAGGGTCTGCCCCGCGTCCAGGAACGGCCTGATCACCTGGTCGGCGCGCGGGCTCCGGCCCATCCAGACACCGAAGACGACGGCCAGGATCATCACGAAGACGGTGGCGACCAGGGTGGCCGTCAGCGTCACCATTGCGCCGTTCCACAGACCGAGCCAGCGCAGGCCGGCCACGCAGACCAGGGCGGCGATGAACGCTCGCCGCCCGCCGAGGAGGAAGGCGATGGCCAGGATGGCCGCGCCGGTGACGAACCAGGGCGAGCCCGCGACGACGTACTCGACCTTGTTCAGGAAGATCGTCGTGAACTTGTCCGAGATCGTGCTGGTGGCGCCCGACCAGTGCTTGGAGATCCAGTCGATGACCTCCTGGACGCGGTTGGCCAGCCAGGTGCCGGCGCTCGACGAGGGTGGCTTCGCGGCCCAGGTGTAGTTGGCTCCCAGGTAGACGCACACCGTCGTGATTACGGCGCCGGCGATGAGGAGCCGGCCGCGGAGCTCGGCGATGTTCCGGGCCTGCCCGCGGGCCAGGTTCTCCGAGTGCTGGCTGGCCGCGGTGGTGACCCGGTCCATCATGATCGCCATCAGCACGATGCAGAGGCCGGGCACGAACGCGTCACCGACGCGCAGGGCGTTGAGCGCCCGGACGACGGGCTGGCCCAGGCCCGGACCGTTGATGAACGCGGCGATCGTGGCCATCGACAGCGCCGCCATCGTGGTCTGGTTGATCCCCACGATGATGGTGCGCTTGGCCATCGGCAGGTCCACCTTCCGCAGCCGCTGCCACGACGTCTGGCCCATCGAGTTCGTCGCCTCGACCGTGGCCGGGTTGACGTTGAGCAGACCGTGCGACGCGATGCGCATCACCGGCGGCAGCGAGTAGATCACCGTGCAGATGACCGCGGCCGCGGGCCCGATCTCGAAGAGCAGGGACAACGGCAGCAGGTAGGTGAACGACGGCAACGTCTGCATCACGTCGAGCACCGGCGTGACGATCGCGCGCGCGGTCTTGTTGCGGGCCATCAGGATCGCCATGGGGATCCCGACGATCACGGAGATGGCGACCGCGAGGAGCGTCACGATCAGCAGGTCCATGCTCTCCTCCCAGAACCCGAGGAGCGCGAAGGCCAGGAAGCAGGCGACGGTGAGGATGGACATCCGCCAGCCGGCGGTGATGGCGGTGAACAGCCAGGCGATGACGACCACGCCGAGGAAGCCGACGTGCGGGTACGGCCGCGGGAAGGCGGGCGTGCTGATCAGATGCTGCAGCCACAGGATCAGCGAGTTCAGCCCGTCCGAGATGCCGTGGGTTACCTGGATGAAGAAGTTCTGCGAACTCGCCAGCTGGATGTCGTTGGCGCGATCGCCGAGCCAGTTCTGGATGCCGATCTGGTCGGCGCCGCCGATCTCGAGCGTGTGCGTGCCGTGCATGATCGTCCCGACGATCACCCAGGCGACGAGGACGCCCAGCAGGAGCACCGAGTTACGCCGCCCGGACATGAGCGCGCGTAGGTTGCTACCGCGGGGCCATTCGGTTCTCTGCGGCTCCGGAGGTTCGGTCTCCGGCTGCCGGGTCACTACGGCAGTCATGCCGACACCTCCTCCTCGGCAACCACGGATCGCAGGATCGCCTCGTCGTCGACAATCCCGACGAGCTGGCCGTTCTCGATCACCTTCACCGGGTGCGCGGACGCGAGCGCGGCCTGAGCGGCATTGCGGATGATGGTGTTGATGTCCATCTCCGGGCCCTCGAGCGAGTCGTCGGGCCGCTGCGGGCGCATGACCCACTTGAGCGTCAGCACGTGCGAGCGTGGGATTTCGCTGACGAAGTCCTTCACGTAGTCGTCGGCGGGCGCGGCGATGACTTCGGCCGGCGTTCCGATCTGGACGACCTCGCCGTCGCGCATGATCAGGATCCGGTCGCCCAACTTGAGCGCCTCGGACAGGTCGTGGGTGATGAACACCATCGTCGTCTTCAGGTCGTCCTGGAGCCGGATGACCTCGTTCTGCATGTCGCGGCGGATGAGTGGGTCGAGCGCGGAGAAGGGCTCGTCGAACAGCAAGACCTTCGGGTCGACGGCGAGCGCGCGGGCCAGACCCACGCGCTGCTGCATGCCGCCGGAGAGCTGGTCGGGGTAGTGGTTCTCATAACCCTTCAGCCCGACGAGGTCGATGATCTCGCGGGAGCGCTTGTACCGCTTCTCCTTGCCCTCCCCGCGGATCTCCAGGCCGAAGGCGACGTTGTCGAGCACCTGGCGGTGCGGCAGCAGACCGAAGTGCTGGAACACCATCGCCACCTCGTTGCGGCGGACGGCCATCAGCTCGCGGGTCGACATGGCGGCGACGTCGCTGCCGTCGAGACGGACGCTGCCCGCGGTCGGCTCGATCAACCGGGTGAGGCAGCGCACCAGCGTGGACTTGCCCGAGCCGGACAGGCCCATCACGACGAAGACCTCGCCCGGGGCGACGTCGAAGGAGACGTCCTTGACCGCGGCGACGCAGCCCGTCCGCTCCAGCAGCTCGGGACGCGGAAGGTCGGCATCGGGCGTCCCGATGATCGACGCCGCCTTGGGTCCGAAGACCTTCCAGAGTCCCGCCACTGACAGTCTCGGCTTCGAGTCAGCAATTGCTTCGCTCGTCATGACCGACCTTCTTTCGTGTTCGCACCCTGGTTTACGGCGTTACGTGGATCGCCCGGTGGATAGAGCGGTGTGTGGTCCCGATGGCGGTAGTAGGGGACGTCCTCGGCCGCCAGCGGAGTGTTGCCGAGGATCAGGTCGGCCGCCTTCTCGGCGACCATCATCACGGGGGCGTAGATGTTGCCGTTCGTAACGTAGGGAAACACCGAGGCGTCGACCACGCGCAGCCCGTCGATGCCGTGGACGCGCATCGACTCGGGCTCGACGACGGCCAGCTCGTCCACACCCATCTTCGCCGTGCAGGACGGATGCAGGGCGGTCTCGGCGTCGGCCGCGACCCAGTCGAGGATCTCCCGATCGGTCTCGACGCTGGGTCCAGGAGAGAGCTCGCCGTCGTTGAACGGCGCGAAGGCCGGCTGGGTCAGGATGTCGCGGGCCACCCGGATCGCCTCGACCCATTCCTTGCGGTCGGTCGGCGTCGAGAGGTAGTTGAACAGCATTGACGGGTGCTGCTTCGGATCGGTGGAGCGGATCTTCACGTGGCCGCGGGTGTCGGCGTACATCGGGCCGATGTGCACCTGGTACCCGTGGCCCTTGGTCGGCGCGCTGCCGTCGTAGCGGATGGCGATGGGCAGGAAGTGGAACATCAGGTTCGGGTAGTCGACGTCGTCGTTGCTGCGCGCGAAGCCGCCGCCTTCGAAGTGGTTGGTCGCGCCCAGCCCCGTGCGGTGGAACAGCCAGTCGTAAGCGATCTTGGGCCGGGCCCGCATCCGCAGTCCGGGGGCGATGGACACCGGCTGCTTGGACGCGTACTGGATGTAGACCTCGAGGTGGTCCTGGAGGTTCTCGCCGACGCCGGGCAGGTCGTGAACCACGTCGACGCCGAGCGCGGTGAGTTCGCTGGCGTTGCCCACCCCGGACAGCTGCAACAGTTGCGGCGTGTTGATCGCGCCACCGCTCAGGACGACCTCCCCGGCCTCGACGCGACGGTGCAGCCGGCCGGCCCGCAGGTACTCGACGCCGACGGCGCGCCGGCCTGCGAACACCACCCTCGTGCCCAGCGCCATCGTCTCGACCTTGAGGTTCTTGCGCGACATCACGGGATGCAGGTAGGCCCGGGCCGCAGAAAGCCGACGACCGCGGTAGACGTTGCGGTCGAAGCGGGCGAAGCCCTCTTGCCGGTAGCCGTTCACGTCGTCGGTGAGGTGGTAGCCGGCCTGCTGGACGGCCTCGAAGAACGCGCCGAAGAGCGGGTTGGTCGCCGGCCCGCGCTCGAGCTTGAGCGGTCCGCTGCCCCCGCGCCACCGGTCGGCGCCCTCGAGGCAGGTCTCCATCCGCTTGAAGTACGGCAGGCAGTGCAGGTAGTCCCAGGACTGCATGCCCTTGTCCGCGGCCCAGCGTTCGTAGTCCAGCGGATTGCCCCGCTGGAAGATCATCCCGTTGATGCTGCTCGACCCGCCGAGGATCTTGCCGCGCGCGTGGAACACCTTGCGCCCGTTCATGAACGGCTCGGGGTCGGTCTCGTACTTCCAGTCGTAGAGCCGGTTGCCGATCGGGATCGGCAGTGCGGCCGGCATGTGGATCAGCGGGTCGATCTTGAAGTCGGTCCGGCCGGCCTCCAGCAGCAGCACCGACGTGCCCGGGTCGGCGCTGAGCCGGTTGGCGAGCGCGCATCCCGCGGAACCACCACCCACGATCACAAAGTCGTAGCGGTCGGCCATGCGCACTGTCACCTCGTCCTATCCGCTGAACCAGCCCTGGACCCGGGGCCGGATGTTGTGCCAGATGTGCTTGGTCTCGCGGTACTCGTCGAGCCCGGCCCGGCCGAGCTCGCGGCCGATGCCGGACTGCTTGTAGCCGCCCCACTCGGCCTGCGGCACGTAGGGGTGGTAGTCGTTGATCCAGACGGTGCCCATGCGCAGGCGGGCCGCGACCCGCTCGGCCCGGCCGGCGTCCTGCGTCCAGACCGCGCCGGCGAGGCCGTAGATGCTGTCGTTCGCAATCCGGACGGCGTCGTCCTCGGTCGTGAACGTCTCGACGGTGAGCACCGGCCCGAAGGATTCGTCCTGCACGACCGACATGTCGCTGCGGCAGCCGTCGAGGACGGTGGGCAGCAGGAAGTAGCCGCCGGCGAGGGCCGGGTCGTCCGGTCGCGTGCCGCCGCAGCGGAGCACCGCGCCCTCGGCGATGCCCCTGGCGATGTAGGCCTCGACCTTGTCGAGATGCGCCTGCGAGATAAGCGCACCGGACTCGGCCTTCTCGTCGAACGGGCCGCCCAACCGGATGCGCCGCGCGCGGTCGACCAGTGCGTCGACGAATTCGTCGTGGATCGACTCCTCGACCAGGAGCCGCGCCCCCGCGGAGCAGACCTGGCCGGAGTGCAGGAACACGGCGGTGAGGGCGAAGTCCAGCGCGGCGTCGCGGTCGGCGTCGGCGAAGACGAGGTTCGGGTTCTTGCCGCCGAGTTCGAGCGCGACCTTCTTCACCGTCGCGGCGGCGGTGGCCATGATGTGCCGGCCCGTCGCGAGACCGCCGGTGAAGGAGATGAGGTCGACGCGGGGATCCTCGGACAGCGGTGCTCCGGCGCTCGCGCCGGCGCCGACGACGAGATTGCCTACGCCGGCGGGCAGGCCGGCCTCTTCGAGCAGCTTCATCAGGTGGATCGCCGTGTGGGGGGACAGCTCACTCGGCTTCAGGACGAAGGTGTTGCCCGCGGCGAGGCAGGGCGCCACCTTCCACGACACCTGGAGCAGCGGGTAGTTCCACGGCGTGACCAGCCCGCACACGCCGATCGGTTCGCTCACCACCCGGCTGACGACGTCCGGGTTTCCGGTGTCGACCACCCGGCCGGCTTCTTCAGCGGCGACGCGGCCGTAGTGGCGGAACACCGCAGCCACGTCGTCGACGTCGTACTCGCTCTCGACGAGGCGCTTGCCGGTGTCCAGCGATTCGGCCCGCGCGATCAGATCCTTGTCGCGCTCCAGGAGATCGGCCACCCGGAGGAGGAGGGCACCGCGCTCGACCGCGCCCGTGGTCGGCCACGGACCGGAGTGGAACGCACGGTGCGCCGCGGCAACGGCGGCGTCGGTGTCCTCGGCCCCGCCTTCGTCGATCTCGGCGACGAGGGTGCCGTCGGCGGGGCAGCGGATCTCCCGGCGGGCTCCCGCCCGCGCGGCCTCCCAGCGTCCGTCAATGTAGATCTCGGCCACGGCGGTCCCGTTCTGTTCGATGCAACTCGTTGCGCATTACGCAACGATGAGTCCTCCTCGCAACTAAGGAACGTGGCTGAGCATGGTGTGACTTGGCTCTCGCGTCAAGGGACATCGGCCCCTGCACGCGCCCTCACCTCGACAGCGCCTGCCACGCCGCCTCGATGTGGCGGCGCTGCGTCCACGGGGAGCCGATCGCCAGGCGCAGTGCGGTCCGGCCGCCGACCTGGGTGTGCGTGAGGTACAGCTCGCCGGAGGCGTTGACCCGGTGCATGAGGCCCAGCGTCTCGTCATCACCCGCCCGCAGCCGGAAGGTCACCAGCGACAGCGGGTGCGGCGCGACGAGCTCGAACCGGTCGTCCCCGGCAACCCAGGCCGCGAACTCCTGGGCGAGCGCGACGTGTTGCCGGATGTGAGCGCGCAGGCCCTCCGCGCCGTACCAGCGGATCACCGCCCAGAGCTTGAGCGCGCGAAACCGGCGGCCGAGCGGGACATGCCAATCGCGGTAGTCGATCACCGTTCCCGATTCGGTGGCCGCGTTGCGCAGGAACTCCGGGAGAATCGAGAGCGCGCCCAACAGTGCAGTGCGGTCGGCCACCCAAAACGCGTCGCAGTCGAAGTTGGTGAGCAGCCACTTGTGCGGGTTGGTGGCGTAGGAGTCGGCGCCCTCGAGCCCGTCGTTGAGCCACCGGAACTCGGGTGCCACCGCGGCCACACCGGCCCAGGCGGCGTCGACGTGCAGCCACGCCCCGGCCGCGCGGGCGATCGCCGCGAACTCGCGCACCGGATCGACCGCGCCGGTGCCCGTCGCCCCCACCGAGGCGACCACGAACGCGGGCACGATCCCGGCGGCGCGATCGGCGTCGATCAACGCGCGCAGATGCTCCGGCCGCGCGGCCAGGGTTTGCGGGTCGACGTCGACCTTGCGCAGCGCGTCGGCGCCGAGACCCGCGATCCGGCAAGCCTTCTCGACCGACGAGTGCGTCTGCCCGGACGTGTAGACGGCGTACCGGCCGGCGGCTACGCCCTCGTGCTCGGTGCGGCCACCGCTCGCCCGGTGGAGGGCGGCGAGGAGGGCGACAAGCGCTGCATCGGAGGCGGTGTGCTGGATGACGCCACCACCGGGACCGTCCGACCGAAATCGGGCGGGTAGGTCGAGCAGTGTGGCGAGCCAGTCGAGGACGTGGGTCTCGAGTTCGGTTGCCGCCGGTGAGGTGGCCCAGAGCATGCCCTGCACACCTAAACCCGACGCCAGCAGGTCGCCGAGGATCGCGGGACCGCTGGCGTTTGCCGGGAAGTACGCGAAGAAGGCCGGATGCTGCCAATGGGTGATGCCGGGCAGGATCAGCTCGTCCAGGTCGGACAGCAGCTCCTCGAACGGCTCGCCCCGCTCGGGTGGGTCGGGCGGCAGAGCGGCCCGGACATCACCGGGCGCGACCTGGGACAGCACCGGAAAGGACTCCAGCCGCTCCTGGTAGTCGGCGATCCAGTCGATGACCTCGTGCCCGTACCGGCGGAATTCCTCCGGAGTCATGTGGTCCACGCCGGGAACTGTAACGAGCGCGGCCTGCCACTCCCACGGCTCGCCAGTAAGTTCGAAGGCACGATGAGCGTTCCGACCCGACCAGCCCGCCCGGTGCGGGATCCGCGCGTGGCGAAGGCGCGACGCTGGGCCCGGCTGGGCGCGTTCGGGCTCCTGGCGGCGCTGGTCGGCGGGGTTGTCGGGGCGGTCGTCGCCCTGACCACGCCCGCTCATGTGGAGATCGCCGGGAGCAACACCCGCGTGCGGCTCGCGGTCGGCAGCACCGTCGACCAGTTCGGCGTGCCGGGCCTGGTGACGATCAAGCGCGCTACCTCTCGATCGGTGTTCGGCGAACCACTTGGTGTGCGTGCCGTCCTCGACCTGAATGTGGCGCAGCTGGTCGATGCGACGGGCCAGTTCAACCCGGACGTCCTGCCGGCCTACATCCAGGCCTACAGCGATCCCAAGCAGCTCGCGTCCGACATCCGCAACGCGCTGCTGGCGCACGTGCTCTGGTGTGTGGGGTCCGGCGCCGGGCTGGCGTTGCTGGGCGCCGCGGCCTGGCGCGCGTACCGCAGGTGGCGGGCGTCGTACGACCGCACACATCGGCTGGGTCCGGCGGATCACGCGGCTGCGCGCGCGTACCGCGCACCGGAGCGGATCTTCGCCGCGCGGGTCGCGGTGGCGCTCGTCGTGTTGGCCGTGATCGCGACCGTTCCGTCCGGGCTGCGTCATGCACCAGTGCCGGCAACTGTGCGGCCCGAGCCGATCCTCGCCGGCGGTCGGCTGGCCGGTGTGGAGGTGGACGGCCTGTTGCGTCCCGCCCTGGTGGCCGCGGAGAACTACGTCCAGACGTATTTCAGCCGGACGGACACCTACTACGACCAACTCCGGGCGAAGGTCACGGCCTACCTCGATCAGACGCCGGTAACGCTTCCCTCCGGCGACGACGTCGCGCAGTTCGGCTATGTGACGGATCGGCACTGCAACACGGGCATGGATCGGGTGGACATCGCGCTGTTGGAGCAGCTTGGTGTCAAAACCTTGGTGAGCGGTGGCGACGACGCGTTCAGCGGCACGTTCGCGTTCGAGTCGGCGTGCACACGGGGCCTCGCCGAGAAGTCGCACAAGGCCGGGATCACCGATGTGTTCGTGGGCGGCAACCACGACTCGGCGCAGACGATCGGCTTCGAGCAGGACCAGAAGATCAAGACGCTGACCGGGTCGATCGTGACCGTGGACGGGCTGCACTTCCTCGGTTCACCTGACCCACGGAGCAGCCGGTACGGCGAGGGCATCCAGCCCGCGTCGGTCGCGGTGCAGCTTCAACTGGTCGATGCGCAAGGCCGGGCGGCCGGGAAGACCGCCTGCGCGTCGGCCAACCCGGTGATCGCGATCCTCCATGATCCGACGGCCGGAGCCGCCGCGCTCGACAGCGGCTGCGGCAAGGTGACGCTGGCGTTGGACGGACACACCCATGCCCAGTCCGGGCCGAACGCGGTGCCGCTCCCGAACGGGCAGGCCGGCTATCAGTTCGTGGGGGCATCCTCGGGCGGGGCGCCGGGGGAGAAGTCCCTCGAAAGGTCCTTCGCGTCACGGCTCACCGTCGGCCCGCTGAATCACGCTGCGACGGTCGAGATCGTGAGCGTGGAACGGAGCACCGGCCGGCTCGTCGGAGTGACCGCGTTCCGGTTCACCCCTGATCAGCAGATCGTCGTGACCCAGCAACGCCCGGCCGTGAAGCCTTAGCTCTCGGCCCGGATCGCTAACCAGTCACTCCGAGCGGTGCCCCCGGTGGGATTCGAACCCACATGCCTCTCGGCAATGGTGTTTGAGACCATCGCGTATCCCAGTTCCGCCACAGGGGCCGGCGAACGCCCACGAGGGGCGTAACTCAGCTGACATGGTAGCCGGGCTAGGCTATTGGTTCGCACTTGCTGGCAACGGTGTCGGCGTTGATGGGAGAGGTATTTCGTGGCTGCCGCCCCCGCCGATCCGCCGGCTTCGCGGCCGATGCGGGTGCTCATCGCCGAGGACGAAGCGCTCATCCGCCTCGATCTTCGCGAGATGCTCGAGGAAGAAGGCTTCGACGTCGTCGGTGAAGCCGCAGACGGTGAGCAGACCGTCGCCCTCGCCACCGAACTGCGGCCGGATCTCGTGATCTGCGACGTCAAGATGCCCAAGATGGATGGCATCGTCGCTGCGGCGCAGATCACCGAGGCGCGGATCGCGCCGGTCGTCATGCTCACTGCGTTCAGCCAGCGCGATCTCATCGAGCGGGCGCGCGACGCCGGGGCCATGGCCTACCTCGTCAAGCCGTTCCAGAAACGCGATCTGTTGCCCGCGATCGAGATGGCCACGTCACGGTTCGCTGAGATCCGCGCGCTGGAGGCCGAGGTCACCGGCCTGCGCGAGCGGCTCGAGGCCCGCAAGCTCATCGAGCGCGCAAAGGGCGCGCTCATGACCGCGCACGGGTTAAGCGAGCCTGAGGCATTCCGCTGGATTCAGCGCGCCGCCATGGACAATCGCACCTCGATGCGGGCGGTGGCCGAGCTGGTACTCACTGGCGAAAGCGGGCAGACGCCTGCTACTGCAGAGTAAGCCGACATATCACCGCGAGGTCCGGTTGAGATTTGGTCACGACCGCACGTCGGCCCCCTCGGCTGGTACCGACCGGACGGTTATTGGGCTAACGTCCGGCCCACAAGGGGGGCGGACGCTCGCCCGCCAGCATTCACAGGAGGAATTGCGTGCGAACTCGTACATTGACCCTGGTCGCAGTGGTCGCCACCGCCAGTGCGTTGGCGTTGACCGGCTGTTCCAGTAGCAAGTCAAGCGGCGGCACCAGTAGCAAGGCGGGCGGCCTCGGTGGCGCCAACACCTCGTCCGGCAGCTCGGGGCCCAAGAAGGCCCTCAAGATCGGTTTCCAGGGCGCACTGTCCGGTGACAACCAGCAGTTGGGCATCAACGAGATCAACTCGGTGAACCTGGCGGTCAAGCAAGCCAACGCGAAGGGTGACCTGCCGTTCACGCTGACGGTCCTGAAGTCCGACGACGGTGGTGACGCCGCCAAGGCGCCCGCTGCCGCCCAGACCCTGATCCAGGATCCGGCCGTTGTGGGCGTCGTCGGCCCGATCTTCTCCGGCCCCACCTCGGCGACCGGCAAGGACTACGCCACCGCCGGACTGGGCCTGATCAGCCCGTCGGCCACCAACGAGGACCTGACCAAGTCCGGCTTCACGACGTTCCACCGGATCGTTCCGACAGACGGCGTCGAGGGCATCGCGGCCGCCGACTACCTGGCCAAGAAGTACAAGAAGGTCTTCGTCGTCGACGACACCACGGTGTACGGCAAGGGCGTGGCCGACGTCGTCCGCAAGGAGCTCAAGGCCAAGGGGGCGACAGTCCAGAGCCAGGGCGTCGCGCAGAACACCCAGGACTACGGAGCGATCGCGCAGACCGTCAGCTCGTCCGGTGCCCAGGCAATGTTCTACGGCGGTTACGACGCCCAGGCCGGGCTGTTCGCCAAGGCGCTGAAGGCGGCCGGCTACAAGGGCGTCAGCATGGCCGGCAACGGCGGTAAGTCGAGCAAGTTCGAGAGTGGTTCGGGCGCGGCCGGCAACGGCTTCCTGTTCAGCTGCGGCTGCCAGGACGCCACCACGGCGCCTGCGGCGGCGGCTTTCAACAAGGCCTACACCGCGGCGTACAAGACCCCGCCGTCGACCTACTCGCATGAGGCGTACGACGCGACGAACGCCATGATCGACGCCATGAAGACGGCAGCCGGTAAGGGCACGGTCACTCGTGCGGCGGTCGAGACCGCGATCAACGCGCTCGACTTCAAGGGCATCACGACCCAGATCAAGTTCGCCCCCAGCGGCGAGGTTGCTCAGGCGACGGTGAACCTGTACGAGCAGAAGAGCGGCAAGATCGTCGAACTCGGCGACATCAAGAACCAGAAGTAGTCCGGTCGACCCGAGGCGAGGGGCGCCGTCTGATCCGTAAGGGATCGGGTTGCGCCCCTCGACCTCGCCTGGGAATCGGCGGTCAGGTCTCGCCGCGCCGCGCTGCTCGGAAGGTCTTCGATGACTGACTTTATGAACTACCTGGTCCTCGGTCTGACCCGAGGCTCGATGTACGCGCTCATCGCGCTCGGTTACACGTTGGTGTACGGCGTGCTCCAGTTGATCAACTTCGCGCACAGCGAGGTGTTCATGTCCGGGGCCTTCGGCAGCTTCATCGTCATCCACGCCATCGTCGGCACCGGTGCGAACACCGCGAGCTGGGCGGTGCCGCTGCTGATGCTCGTGGGCATCGTCTCGGGCGGCCTCACCGCGGCGGGCGTCGCGTGGACCCTCGAACGGGTTGCGTATAGACCCCTGCGAAAACGCGGGGCACCGAAACTCGCGTTCCTCATCAGCGCGATCGGCGCCTCGTTCTTCCTCTCGCAGTTCGCCGGCAAGCTGTTCAACCGGTTCCAGAACACCCCGTTCCCGGCCTTCTACAACGAAGACTCCGTTGCCTTCCACCTCTTCGGAGCGCGGGTCCGGGTCATCCAGCTGGTGATCATGGGTTCCGCCGTCGTCATGATGGTGTTCCTCGACCGTCTGGTATCCCAGACGAAGCTGGGCCGCGGCATCCGCGCCGTCTCCGAGGACGCCCCGACAGCCGCGCTCATGGGCATCGACATCGACAAGACCATCTCGCGCACGTTCGTCATCGGCGGCGCACTGGGCGGCGCGGCCGGTTTCCTCTTCGGGCTCACCCTTGGCTTCGGCAATCAGATGGGCTTCCTGCCCGGCGTCAAGGCGTTCGCCGCGGCCGTCCTCGGCGGCATCGGCAACATCCGCGGCGCCATGATCGGCGGGCTGCTGCTGGGCGTCATCGAGAACCTGGTTCCGACCGCACCGTGGGTGAGTGCGCCGTGGATCGGCACGAAATGGACCGACGTCGTTGCGTTCGTCGTCCTCGTGCTCGTCCTCATGTTCCGCCCGACCGGCATCCTGGGTGAGCGCCTGGGACGTGCGGCATGACCAACAACTTCCGCGCGCTCGCAACGCGCCTCGTCGCCTGCCTGGCCGGTTCGCTGGTGCTGGCGTTGATGTACGGCCCGCAGGAGGGCAGCGACCAGGACTACGGCCTCGAGTTCCGCGAGTCACTGTTCCACGCACGGGTGTTTTTCTTCCTCGCGCTCGGCGTGGTCGCCTTCGTCGCCATCACCTATTGGCCGTCGGTCAAGGTCTACCTCAAGCGACCCGGCGTGGTTCCGCTCGTCTCCGGCACGTTCGCCGTGATCGCCGGCCTCTTCCTGATGAAGTGGTACGACGGAAACGGCGTCGGCGACGGCAAGTTCGGTGGCGTCCGCAACGCCGTGAGCAGCACGCCCGCGGCCAGCGCCCTGACGGCTGCGTTCTTCTCCTGGATCGCCTACACAGTGCTGCTCGGCGTCATCGTCGTGGCCGCGGTCGCGATTGTCACCGGAATGCGCAAGCTGGCGTGGATCGGCACCGCCGCAGGACTCTTCGCGGCGGTGATCGGGTGGCGGGCCCACAACGAGATCGTCAAGATCGCCGGCGGCGAGGACCACTCGCTGGGTTTCGGTGCGACCACGATCGGCTACATCGTCATGGCGTTCGCTTGCGCGGTGATCGCCATCTCCCACGCCGAACTCGCCTCGACCAGGGAGTTCATCAACCGCATCCTCGCCTGGCGGCCCGGCAGCGTCCTGGTCGCCCTCGGGCTCGTGCTCGGACTGCTCGCCTTCCTCGAGGCCCGGTGGTTCGACCCCGGCGGCCGCAACACCCCGTTTTCCGACACCTATGACGTCTTCAGCCCCACCAATCTGGCCTCGTGGGCGCTCACCTACCTGAGTTGGGCCGGCTGGGTGCTGTTCGCCGTGACGGTCGTCGTGTGTGCGGCGGCGACGATCCTTCGCTCACGCATCCTCGGCTGGGTCGGCGCCGGGCTCGGGCTCGCCGGGACCGTCTACACGGTCGCCACCATCCACGAATTCAGCGCGGTCGCGGCCGGACTCGACCCGACCTTGGGCACGACCTGGAACAACCTGGGTACCGGCGGCTGGATGGCGGCCGGCGCCTTCCTCATCCTCGGCGGCGGTGGCTACGTCGCTGCCACGGCTGACGCGAGATCGGCCCGCAAGGCGGCGAACGGTGCGGGCGCACCGGCGCCGACCGCGAGCACGAGCGCGAGCGCGAGCGGCAGCTTTTTGACCGCACCGGGCGCGGTCCGCACCGCCATCATCATCGCTATCGCGTTCGCGCTCTTCTATCCGCCGACGACCACGCCGTTCTGGCAGAAGGTGCTGGTCAGCGAGATCGGCATCTATGTGCTGCTGGCCGTCGGGCTCAACGTCGTGGTCGGCTGGGCCGGGCTGCTGGACCTGGGCTTCATCGCGTTCTACGCCATCGGGTCGTACACCACCGCGTACTTCACCGGCGTGCTGCCGATCCATCCGCCTTCGTGGCTGACCATGACCCCGCTGCTGGCGATCCCGTTTGCCGTCGCGATCTGCCTTCTCGCCGGACTCGCTCTAGGCGCGCCCACCCTGCGATTACGCGGGGACTATCTGGCCATCGTCACGCTCGGTTTCGGTGAGATCATCCGGATCGCGGCGAACAACAACCCCAACGGGTTCACCAACGGTCCTCGCGGCGCGATCAACATCCCGCACCCGAGCATCAACCTGGGGTTCTGGGAGTTCAAGTGGGGGCTGGACGCGCTCCCCTACTGGTACCTCCTGTTGGTCCTGGTGTGCGTCATCGTGCTGCTGTTCACCCGGCTGGAGCAGTCCCGGCTCGGGCGGGCGTGGGCCGCCATCCGCGAGGACGAGGTCGCGGCGCAGGCTACCGGCATCAACACCTTCCGCGTCAAGCTGTTGGCGTTCGCGATCGGCGCGTCGACGTCCGGGTTGGCGGGCGTGTTCTTCGGGAGCCAGGTCGGCTTCTTCAACCCCGACAACTTCGTGCTGAACAACTCGATCCTGGTCGTCGCCTACGTGGTGTTCGGTGGCATGGGATCTCTCACCGGGGCGATGGCCGGCGCCGCTCTGCTCACCTGGTTGCCCGAGTTCCTCAAGGACC
>JAOPVG010000473.1 GCA_025966255.1 Jatrophihabitans sp. | reverse complement strand
GACTGAACCCGCGTCTTCGCGAAGTCCAGCGCGTTGAGGTAGCCGGTGGACAGCGTCGCGATGGCCTTGGTCCCGACCATCATGCGGGCGTGCTCGATCACCTGGAACATCTGCGCGATGCCCTGGTGGACGTCGCCGACCAGCCAGCCCTTGGCCGGGATCTCCGGGTTCTCGCCAAAGCGCACTTCGCAGGTGGTGGAGGCCTTGAGCCCCATCTTGTGCTCGACGTTGGTGACGTAGGCGCCGTTGCGCTCGCCCAACTCGCCGGTCTCGGGGTCGAAGTGGAACTTCGGCACGACGAACAGCGACAGGCCCTTGGTCCCGGCGCCGGCGCCCTCGGGCCGGGCCAGCACCAGATGAATGATGTTCTCCGTCATGTCCTGCTCGGCCGATGTGATGAAGCGCTTGACACCCTCGATGTGCCACGACCCGTCGTCCTGCTGGACCGCCTTGGTGCGGCCGGCGCCGACGTCCGAGCCCGCATCGGGCTCGGTGAGCACCATCGTGGCCCCCCAGCCGTTGTCGATCATGCGCTGGGCCATCTTCTTCTGGGTCTCGTTGCCGTTGAGGTAGAGGATGCCGGCGAACGGCGCGCCGGCCATGTACATGTGCAGTGCGGGGTTCGAGCCGAGTATCTGCTCGGCAACGGCCCAGACGACGGTGCGGGGCACGAGTTGGCCGCCCAGCTCCGGGATCGTCTCCAGACGCCACCACTCGCTGTCCTGCAGCGTCTTGAACGACTTCTTGAACGACTCGGGGATCGTCACCGAGTTGGTGTCCGGGTCGAAGACCGGCGGATTGCGGTCGGCGTCGGCGAAGGATTCCGCGAGCGGGCCCTCGGCGAGTTTGGCGACCTCGGCGATGATGCCGCGGGCCGTCTCCTCGTCCAGATCCTCGAACGGGCCGGTGCCGAGCACCTTGTCGGTACCGAAGACCTCGAAGAGGTTGAACTCGATGTCGCGAACGTTGCTCTTGTAGTGACCCATCGCGGGACTCCTGCTCTGCAGACGGTTACTCGCCAGTAACATACAGATTATTACCGACGAGTAACAATCGCAAGGCCACCGCACAATTCACAGCCAAGGTCACGTACCCGTCCGACCGTCCCCCCTGGGGCGCGGCTTCCCGCAGTGGCTGACCTGGTCCGTCTTCGCCGCGGTGTCACGCCTTGTGGCCTGAGGCCGGGCGGGCAGCTGCGCGAAGCGGCTACGGGAAGTCGACGAACTGGTGCTTGCTACCGCCGGTGGCCTGCTGCCAGATCTCGTTGAGGACGAGGGACGCGGCGGTGTTCTCGTCGTAGCCGTTCTGGTACATCATCCAGGCGATCGCCGCGGCGACCCGATTGTGGGTCTTGGCGTCGCCCGCCATCCCGCGGCCGGTCGACACCCCGTCATGGAAGGCCTTCGTCATCTCCTCGAAGGAGTCCCAGGGCAGTTTCGCGAACGTGTCGTCCTCGTTGTACTGCGGTTCCTGATCCGGGTGCCCGATCACCTGCCACACCAGCCCGAACATGGCCCCGCGGTTCTCCTCGTCCCGCAGGCCTTCGCCGAACGCGTGCCACGTCGCGTACAGCACCACCGCCACCGCCAGGACATCCCCGAACCCGCCCGCGACCTCGCCGACCAGCGCGACGGCCGACTCCTCCTCGGCGAACATGCCGACGATCTCGCCGACGGTGAACACACCGTGCGCACCGTCGAGGATGTGCTCCTTCAGCCGCTCGGCCCGCTCATGCTCGTCGGCGCCCGGCAGCGGCCCGGCGCCCGAGGAACCCGCAGGGTGTGGATGCTCCGGCGCGGGCTCGTCCGCGCTCATGACGCTGGCCTGGGAGAAGTAGGACGACCACCACGGGTCCATGGCCTGCAGCGCGTCCATGGTGACGCCGGCGATCGTGAAGTCGCCGGACGGGTGCGGCTCGGTGATGACGAGGCCAGCGGTGATCGTCACGCCGTGGGGGACGCCGCCCGGCCAGATGTAGGCGCCGACCGCGCTCTCCTCAGTGAAACCGTTGATCTTCAGCAGCCATCCGGCGGACGTCCGCTCGAGGCTGATCGGTCCGTAGTCGCTCATCCTGTCTCCTCGGCTCATGGGTCTGACCGGGAGGCGTGCCATTGCCGTGCCACGACATGGCACGGCAAGCTTCCCGCCATGGCCAGTGCTCCACCGGCCGCCCTCGTCGGACGCGAGCGCGAAGTCGGCCTTCTCGGCGCCGCGCTCGCGAACGCTCGATTACGCCGCGGCGGGCTGGTCGCGATCACCGGCGAAGCGGGCATCGGGAAGACCCGGCTCGCAGAGGAGGCGACCCGCCGCGCCGACCAGGACGGCTTCGCGACGGCGTGGGGTTCGGCGTGGGGAGACGGCGGCGCTCCGCCCCTGTGGCCCTGGCACGACCTGCTGACCCAACTCGGCACCGTGGACGCCGACGAATTGCTCGCCCTGCGCCAGCCCGGCGACGCCGAGCGGTTCGTCCGGTTCCGCGCGGTGACCGCCGAGATGAGGCGACTCGCGGCCGATCGGCCGCTGCTACTGGTCATCGACGACCTGCCCGCTGCCGACCCGGCAGCGGCGCTGCTCGCCCGCTTCGCCGCCCGCTCGCTGCGCCAGGCCGCGATCCTGCTCGTCGTCACGGCACGGGACGGGCGAACCGCGCGGCCTTCGGACGACGCCGTGTCCGCCCTGATCGGCGAGAGCACCCGGCTCGCGCTGACGGGTCTGGACCGCGCCACGGTCGCCCGGGTGGTGGCCGACGACGGGCGCGGCTTCGACGCCGACGCTCTGTCTGACCTGACCGGTGGCAACCCGCTGCTGCTGCACGAGGCGCTGGCTGCCGGAGCGCCGGACGACTTGCGGGTGCCCGGGCCGGTGCGGCGTTTGCTGCTGCAACGCCTGACCGCGGTTCCCCGGCCGCGGCGCCAGGTCCTCGCCGCCGCCGCGGTGCTCGGCCCGTCCGCCGACGACGCGACAATCGCCGCCCTCGCCGGGGTGGACGTGCCGGCCGTGCGCGAGGTGCGCGAGGTTGCCCGTTCGGTCGGCTTCGTACGCCGCGAGGACGAGCGGCGTTTCGTCTTCGCGCACACGCTGCTGCGTGAGGCGCTGCTCGACGAGCGCGGCCCCGAGGCGGTCGCGCGGCTGCATGCACGGGCGGCCGCGGTGATCGCGACCAGCCCGGGCGATGCCGCCGAGCGTCTGGGTCGCATCGCCACGCACCTGCTGACGGCGGCCCACGCCGGTGCGGCCCCGCCTGAGCAGGCGACTGCCGCGGCCCGCGAGGCGGCCCGGGCCGAGAGCACCCGCGGTGGCCACGAACCGGCCGCCCGGCTGCTGCGCTCCGCGCTCGGCCTCGTCGACGGCGGCGGGGCGCCCGAACTGTGGCTGCAACTCGCGCAGGCGGAGCTGGCTGGCGGGCGCCTGCGCGCCTCCCGCGCCGCGTTTCTCGAGGCGCTGCCGGAGGCGGACGCCGATCCCGTAACCACTGCGGAAGCCGCGATCGGGTTGGGCGGCATCTGGGTCTTCGAGCATCGCGATCTCGACGGGATCGACCGCTTCCTCGGCATCATCTCCCGGGCGATAAGCGGACTGGGCGAGCAGCGGCGCGACCTCGTGGCGCGATTGCGGGCCCGCCTGGCCGCCGAGCGCGTCTACCTGGGCACGGGCGAGGTGGACGACGTCCGGGCCGAAGTGGCCGTGCTGCGCGCCTCCGGTGACGCACCCGGCCTCGCGCACACGCTCTCGCTGCTTCATCACGTGCTGCTCGGACCGCACTATGCCGCCGAACGGATCGCCGTCGCCGACGAGCTGGTGACCGTGGCGGCCGGCACCGGCGACACCGTGCTCGTCCTGATGGGCGCGCTATGGCGCACTGTCGACTGCTTCCTCGCCGGCGAGCCGGAGGCCGAACGTAACCTGGCCGCTCTACGCCAGCGAGCGGACGCGCTGCGCGTGGACGCCGTGCTGTACATCGTCGAGCTGATGGACGTGATGCTCGCTGTTCGGGCCGGGCGGTTGGCCGAGGCCGAGGCGGGCGCGGCCCGTTGCTTCACCCGCGGTGGCGAAGTCGGCGACGCCGACGCCGTCGGCTACTACGGAGCGCAGCTGCTCGGCATTCGCTGGCTGCAGGGTCGCGGCGAGGAAATGCTGCCGTTGGCCCGCGAGATCGCGGGATCGCCGACCATCGTCCCGACACATCGCATCTATCCCGCCGCAGTGGCCGCGCTCGCCGCCGACACCGGCGGGGCCGCAACCGAGGAGGCCTGGCGCAACCTCGACGGGCTCCGCACCGCGGGCATCGGCGATATACCTTCCTCCAGCAACTGGCTGCTCACGTTGTTCTGCATCGTCGAGGCCGCGGACCGGCTCGGCGATCCGGCATCGGCCGAGGCGGCCTACAAGGCCCTGTGCCCGTTCGCCGGGCTGCCGGTGATGGCCTCGCTTGCCGTCATGTGCTTCGGCTCGGCCGAAGGCGCTCTCGGGCTTGCCGCGCGAACGTTGGGCCGCCTCGACGACGCGGTCCGGCACCTCGAGAGGGCGATCGAGGCGGATCGCCGTCTCGGCAACCGGCCGATGCTGGCGATCGCCCGCGGCAATCTCGGCGCCACGCTGCTGCTGCGCAGGCAGGGGGACGACGCCGCGCGCGGCACGTCCCTGCTCGAGGAGTCCGTGGCTGCGCTCCGGGGCATGGGGCTGACCGCCCGGGCCGAGCGGTTCGCCCCGAGGCAGCCCGACGTCGCAGCCGGGCCGCCCGGCACGCTGCGCTTCGCGGGCGGGACGTGGGAGTTGTGCTGTGGCTCCGATCGAGTGGTGCTGCCCGACGGCGTCGGGATCCGCTACCTGGCCCGGCTGGTCGCGGTGCCAGGTCGCGACGTCGGAGCCGACGAGCTCGCCGGCACCGGCGCGGACGCGCTGCGCCAGGAGGTGCTCGACGACGACGCCCGCCGCGACTACCGGCGCCGCATGGAACAGTTGCGGGCAGAACTCGACGCCGCCGATGCGGTCGGCGACCCGCAGCGGGCGACCCGCGCCCAGGACGAGCTCGATCGCCTCATGGCCGAACTCGCCGCCAGCACCGGGCTCGGCGGCCGGGCCCGCACCTTCGCCGACGGGCGGGAACGCGCCCGCACGGCCGTGCAAAAGGCGATCCGCCGCGCCGTGGCCCGCATCGGCGAAAGCACGCCGGTGCTCGGTGAGCTGCTGGCGGCCAGCGTGCAGACCGGCCTGGTGTGCCGCTTCGACCCCGTCGAGGGCCTACCCAGAGAATGGAAAGTCGAAGGTTCCTCTTGGGGGTAACCCCAACTGTGGCACCAGTGGTTCGCGCTCGACGGACCAGGTCAGAAGATCACGCGCAGCCGGATCGTCTCGGGCAGGGCGCGAATCTGATCGACGATCGGCTGGGTGACCCCGCTCGCGCTGTCGGTGACGACGTAACCGATGTCGCCGCGCGTCCCGAGCATCTGTGCCTCGACGTTGACTCCGTTGTCGGCGAGCAGGCCGTTGACCCGCGCCAGCACACCGGGAACGTTGCGGTGCAGGTGGATCAGCCGCAGCGTGCCCTCGGCCCGCGGCAAACTCAGCCCCGGAACGTTGACACTCATCGAGGTCGAGCCGGCGAGCACGAAGTCGCGGAACTTGCCGGCGACGAAGCGCCCGATGTCCTGCTGTGCCTCCTCGGTGGATCCGCCTATGTGGGGTGTCAGGATCACGTTGCCCAGCCCGCGAAGCTCCGACACGAACTCGTCGCCGCGACCCTTCGGCTCGATCGGGAACACGTCCACGGCGGCGCCGGCGATGTGCCCGCCTTCGATGTTGGCGCGCAGCGCGCCGTAGTCGACGACGAAGCCCCGGGAGAGGTTCAGGAACAGCGATCCCGGCCGCATCGAGGCGAAGTCGGCTTCGCCGAAGAAGTTCTCGTTGGACGGACGGCCGTCGACGTGCAGCGTGACGACGTCGGACTCGGCGAGCAGTTCCTTCATCGACAGGCAGCGCTGCGCGTTGCCGAGCGCCAGCCTGTCTGCGGTGTCGAAGAAGATCACCTTCATGCCGAGGTTCTCGGCGAGGACGGACAGTTGGGTGCCGATGTTGCCGTAGCCGACGATGCCCAGCGTGCGCCCGCGCACCTCGTGGGCGCCGTCGGCCGACTTGTCCCACACGCCGGCGTGCATCAGGGTGCTCTTCTCGGTGAGCCGCCGCGTCATGGAGATGATCTCGGCGATCGCCAGCTCGACCACCGAGCGGGTGTTGGAGAACGGGGCGTTGAACACCGTGACGCCCCGCGCCGAGGCCGCCACCAGATCGATCTGGTTGGTGCCGATGCAGAACGCGCCGATCGCCATGAGGTTGGGGGCGGCGTCGAGCACGCGCGCCGTGACGTGGGTCTTGGATCGGATGCCGAGCAGCGTGACGCCGCCGAGCCGCTCGATCAGTTCGTCCTCGTCCAAGGCTCGGTCGACGCTCTCCACGACGAAACCCGACGACGTGAGGAGCTCGACCGCGTCGGGGTGGATCTGCTCGAGCAGGAGGACGCGGACGGGGGCGTCGGTCATGGAGGTGGGGCCTTTGCGAGAGGAAGTTGGTTGCCCCGCCAAGTCTAGAGGGGACGCGCGATGCCCCCGCCCGGCTTACCTGTCCTGGCCCGGTGCGGGGGCGTCGATCGCGCGGATCCGCTCAGGTGCGCAGCGAACGCCGGCCGCCGACCCTGCGGTAGATCAGTAGCGCGACGACCGCGCCGATCACCGAGCCGATCAGTCCGGACGTCTGGAGCATCCCGTTCCCGGAGTCCTTGTGGAAGATCACGTAGCCGAGGAATCCTCCGATCAGCGAACCGATCATGCCGAGCAGGATCGTGCCACCGATCCCCAGCCGGTCGCGGCCGGGCACGAGTAGGCGGGCGAGTGCGCCGGCGATCAAACCGACGATGATGAAGGTGATGATGAACATTGCGGGCCTCCTAAAGCCTGATGCTCAGGAGCTACCCGACGTCCGATGAGGGCTAACTGAACCTCACGAGGGCGACGCTCGTAGCCGATCTCAGTCGGCGGAGGAGACCGCGGGCCGGCTGATGCCGATGCCGCCCCGGGTGTCCGCGCCGTACCGGGCGATCTCGCGGCCGAGGTCGAGCGGCCGGATGGTGGTGCGCCCGGCCCGGGCCTCGTCGTCGAGCAGATCGGCAGGGACGATCCAGGCGATTTCGAACTCCAGGCCGTCCGGATCGTGACCGTAGAGGGACTTCGTGGTGCTGTGGTCGGACGTGCCGGCCAGCGCCCCGGCCTCGGCGAGACGACCGGCAAGGATCTCGAGGTCGTGCAGCGTGTCGACCTCCCACGCGAGGTGGTAGAGGCCCACCGTGTTGCGGCCGGCTCCGGACGGGCCGGCCTGTGCGCCGATCTCGAACAGCCCGAGGTCGTGGTCGTTGGAGGATGCCTCGGCCCGCAGGAAGGCCGCCCGGCCGCCGGCTTCGATCAGGACCATGAAGCCCAGGACGTCCCGATAGAAGGCGACGCTGGCCTCGACGTTGCGGACGTACAGCACGGCGTGATTCAAACGGTGGATGGCCACGCGACGCTCCTCGGTGCGATGTAATCAATCATGGACCGATCTAGTTGAGGCTTCAACTATACATTGTCGAAGTAAGATCGCCGCGTGGCTCCCCGATGGCTTTCTGTGGACGAGCAGCGCGCGTGGCGTGCCTACCTCGAATCGTCCAAGGTCCTCTTCGACGCTCTGGACCGCCAGCTGCAACGTGAGGCTGAGATGCCGCACGCGTATTTCGAGGTGCTCGTGCGGCTGTCCGAGGCCGAGGACCGCTCACTGCGGATGAGCGAACTCGCCGATCTGACCCTCTCCTCGCGCAGCCGGCTCTCGCACGCCGTTGCCCGCCTCGAGGAGCGGGGCTGGGTGGTGCGGGTCAACTGCGAAACCGATCGGCGCGGCCAGATCGCCACGCTTACCGACGCCGGGTTCGCCGTCCTCGCGGGCGCGGCCCCCAACCACGTCGAGACGGTGCGCGAGTACGTCATCGACGGCCTCAGCGAGGAGCAACTGCAGCAGCTGGCCGTCATCGGCGAGACCATCATCAATCGCGTCGAGGCCCGCCGCGCCTGAAGCTTGTCAAGCCTGCCGTCAGCGCACCGCCGCAAGCATCGCCCGCCAGGTCGCCGTGTTCATCCCGCCCGTCACCGGGGTCTTGTGCCTGCGCTGGAACGCCTGCACGGCCTGAGTGGTCGCCCGGCCGTACGCGCCGGTGACCGAAACGTGCAGTGCGCGCTGCACCGCGCGCACCGCCGGACCCTGCCAGCCGTTCTGCACCGGCGCGCCCGAATACGTCACCAGGGCGGCCTTGGTGGCCGAGTCGCCTTTTCGCGGGAGCACCTTCGGGTACTGCCGGCACGGCACCAGGTTGGCTGCGCGATAGCGACCGGCCCAGTTGAGATCCCTCGCCCGGCACGGCCCGTAGTCGGTGCGCGCCACCTTCTTCGTCCAGTAGGACGTGCGCCCCATGGCACCGCTCCAGGCGAGCGAGATGTGCATGTGCGTGCGATGGCAGGCATTGTCGTCGGCCCGTTTCGGCCGGTGGGCGCAGTTGTTGTACTGCGCCCACCTGCCATCCCACGCGCCCCACATCCGGTTTTCGTAGATGACGTACATGACCCCGAGCCGCCGAGCCATGGCGAATCGGTTTCCGGCCCGATCGGTGGCCAGCAGCCAGGTGATGGCGGCCTTGGCTGCCGTGTGTTGTCTGACGTTGTGCACGTCGACCATCCAGTCGATGGCCCGACCGTCGTAGTGCTCACTGCGAGTGCCGTCCGTGCCGCAGGCGTAGGTCGAGCTCCAGCTCGTCGCCGAATACCCCGAATACGTTGCCGCGAGCAGCCGGGCGAGCTTCGCCGTGCCGGCACGCAGGTGCGGGTCGCAGGCCACCTGCCCGACGTAGTCGGCCAGCGGCTCGATCGATCGCGGCAGTCCGGCCGGGATCGGCGGGCGCGCCGTCGCGCTCGCGGGCGGGGCGACGGCGAGAACGGCGGCCATGGTGGCGGCGGCCAGCGCGGCCGCGCCGAGGGCGAACAGGCTGAGACGGGGCATTTCCGCAGTCCTTCGACGATCGGCCCCGCTGGCATCCCCGTGTCGACCCATCATGGCCGACGGGTCGACATAAAGGAAGTGTTAAGTCAGGCCGGATCGCTCGACAAATCCGCGGGCGGGCCGACGGTGGCCGCGTCCGGACCGAAGGCGGCCACGTAGTCGGGGTGGATCTCCGTCCACCGCTGCTCCGGCGACCACTTCGGGACCGCGCCGGCGAGGCTCGCCTCCAGTTGATCGAGGCAGACGTGCCAGCCCGCGCCGTCCCGCGCGCCCTTGCCGAGTTCGGCGATCGAGTCGCGCAGCGTGAGGGTGCAGCCGTCGTCGGTCGCCTCGATCTCGAAGCGCAGCGTGTCCTCACCCCAGGTGAACTCGAGCAGCCGCGGCGGCTCGACGGTCAGGACGGTGCCGTGGAAGCTGGGGACCGACTCGTACTGGGTCGAGAAGGTGAGCTGTGACCCCACGACCGTCGGGTCGCCGGACATCGTGTCCGGGAACCATGCGCCGAGTTGGTCGGGCTCGGTGAGGGCGGTCCACACCTTCTCCGGCGGATGGTTCAGGTGGCGGACGAAGTTCAGCCGCCAGCCCCGCTCGGTCTGTTCCAAGGTGCCGGTCATTGTGGTCTCCTCTCAGTTGCATCCAGGTGCGCCTCCAGGTTGTCCAGACTGCCCTCCCACAGCGCTCGGTACGGCGCCAGCCATTCGTCGAGTTCGCGCAACGGACCCGGGCTGACGCGGTAGAGCCGCCGCTGGGCGTCGGTGCGGACCCGCACCATGTCGGCGTCGCGCAGCACGCGCAGGTGCTTGGACACCGCGGGCTGGCTGAGGCCCAGATCGGCGACCAGGTCACCGACCGGCCGTTCGCCGGTGCGCAGCAGGTCGAGGATGCGGCGCCGATTCGGCTCGGCGAGGACCTCGAAGCTCATGCCGTCAATATGCCTAATCAGCTATATGCCTGTCAAGGCATCCATGCATCCGGCGCGTAAGGCACCAGTCAGCGGGGCAAGACGAGGGCTATGGGTGAAGCTGCGGGCCCGGACGATCCGGTCGAACGCTTCGGGTCGGCCAAGCGTCCGGATCGCCCGGTCGCCAAGCCCCGGCCGGACGGCGTCAGCGATGCCACGGTCGCGGCTCTCGGCAAGCTGTCCGCGGCGCTCGAGGTCGTCGAACACGCCCGCGGACTGCTCTACGCCTTCCACCGGTATTGCGGGACCGCCGACCTCGAGCTGCAGGAGGCGGTCGCGGACCTGCGCCGCGCCGGGCACCCCCAGCTCGCCGACGAACTGGACGACGTGCTCGTCGGCCGAGATCTCTTCGACGACAAGTGGAGCTTCCAGATCGTCGAGGGCTACGACGCCAACTACTGGCAGGTGTTCCGGGCCCTGGAGCAGCGCGCCCGGCAGGTCACGGGGGCTCTCGACCAGCACGTCTTCGAGGCCGAGATGAAGCACCGCGAGCAGCAGTGACCCGAAGGTGGAGGTCGCGATCCTCGACGCGGGGCGGCGACCGCCGCTCCGCGCAGTGGCCACGCCGCCTAGACCAGCTCGCCCACCAGCGTGGACGCCTCGTCCTGAGCCTCGTCATCGGCCTCGATCGTCGCGGTCGACACCGGCTCGAGCACGAACACCGCGACGGCGATCGACACCCCGACCAGCCCCGCCGCGACCCAGAACGCCAGGTGATAGCCGCCGGTCAGGGCCGCCTTCAGTCCCTCGCCGGACGCAGTCAGGGTGGCGCTGCGCGATGCGGAGAGCGTGGCCAGCACGGCCAGGCCGAGGGCCGCGCCGATCTGCGCCGTCGTGTTCACCAGACCGGACGCAAGGCCTGCATTCTCGCCGGTGGCTCCGGACATCGCGAGCGTCATCAGCGCCGGGAAGGCCAGGCCCCCACCGATGCCCAGCAGCACCATCACCGGCAGGACGTTCAGCGCGTACTGGCCGTCGGCCGGAGCCTGGGAGAACACCACGAGACCGATCGCGATCAGCGACAGGCCGGTGATCATGACCGGACGCGCCCCGAAGCGGGACACGAGCGGTTCGGTGTAATGCACCGACAGCGCAGCCATCAGCACCGTGGTGGGCAGGAACGCGAACCCGATCTCCATCGGGCTGTAGCCCAGAACCTTCTTCAGGTACAGCGAGCCCATGAAGAAGATGCCGAACATGCCGGCCACGCTGGCGATCTGGATGAGGTTGGCTCCGGTGACATTGCGCGAGCGGAAGATCCCCATCGGCACCAGCGGGTTGGCGGCCGTGAGCTCGCGGGCCACGAACACGCCGAGCAGGACGAGCGAGGCGGCCCCGAACCACAGCGCGGCCGGGGCGCTCCAGCCGTTGGTGGCGGCCGGGCCGACGATGGCGTAGACGCCGAGCATCAGGGCGGCCGTGATGGTCAACGCGCCCAGGAAATCCGTGCCCTTGCTCATCCCGATGCCCTTTTCGTGATCGACGAGGCGAACCGCAAGTAGCGCGGTGATCACGCCGAAGGGGATGTTGATGAAGAAGATCCAGTGCCAGTTGATCGCCTGCGTGAGCACCCCGCCGGCCAGCAGGCCGACGGCCCCGCCCGCGGACGCGACGAACGCAAAAGCCCCGATCGCCCGGGCCTGCTCGCGCGGCTCGGGGAACATCGTCACGATCATGCCGAGGATGACCGCGGAGGTCATCGCGCCGCCGACGCCCTGGACGAAGCGGGCCGCGACGAGCACGGCCTCGCTCTGCGCCAGGCCGCAGGCCAGCGACGCGACCGTGAACACGCCCAGCCCGATCAGGAAGATCCGGCGCCGACCAAGCAGGTCGCCCAGCCTCCCGGCCAGGAGCAGCAGGCCGCCGAACGCAATCATGTACCCGTTCACGACCCAGGCCAGGCTGGCGTCGGAGAAGCCGAGATCGGCTTGGATGGCCGACAGCGCAACGTTCACGACGGTGAGGTCGAGAACGATCATCAGCATGCCGGTGCAGAGGACGATCAGTGCAGCCCAACGGCGGCGGTCCGAAGTCATGACGTAACTCTCCAGTTCGGGGGGTGACGATTTATGCGGTCGCGGCGAGGTGCTCACCGAGCTTGTCGAGCAGCTGGGTGGTGCCTTCCTCGCGCTGGGCGTTGGTGTCCAGACCGTCGAGGAACGCGCCGTGCTCGGTCATGACGAGCGTCGCGCCGCCCGGCGCTGGAAAGATCTCGATACTGGCGAGCGACACCGAGATGCGCCGGCCGTCGAGGTGAATGTCGTAGGACCAGACGGCGCGCTCGTTCTCGACGATGTCCTGGTAGATCGCGTCGAGTTCGAAGGTCGGGCCGTTGGGGACCTTCCCGCTGACGTGCTCGCGGCCGCCGACTCGGAAGTCCAGCGTGTGCTCCTCGGTGTTCTCGTCGTCCTCGCCGAACCATTGGGACTTGGCCGATTGGGACGCCCAGGCCGCGAACACCCGCTCGGGCGATGCCGGGTAGGTGCGCTCGAGGCTGAACGAGTCGTGGGCGATGGTTCGTGGGCTGCTCATTTGTCCTTCTTCTCCTTCGTCGGTTCTTCTGGGTGGGCGGCCAGGTAGTCACCAAGGCGGTCGAGGCGGCGCTCCCACGTCGCCTGCCGGTCGGTGATCCAGTCCTGGACGGTGGTGAGGGTCTTCAGCTCGAGGCGGCAGGTCCGGACCCGGCCGACCTTCTCCGAGCGGACGAGCCCGCTCGCCTCGAGGACCTGCAGGTGCTGAACCACGGCCGGCAGGGACATCGGTAGCGGCTTGGCCAGCTCACTGACCGAGGCCGGACCGCGCCCGAGTCGTTCGACGATCACCCGACGAGTCGGGTCGGCGAGCGCGTGGAAGATAACGTCCACCTCGGCCGAATGGTTAAGCATGGACTTAGGTATTCGGATCGGCACGGGAGCTGTCAACTCCTGGGTAGAACCCGCCGAAAACGGGCAAGACGACACGTAATGGTTCGTCGGCGGGCAGAGGTGGATTGAGCGTGCGCGTACTAGCAGTGGTCAGTGCAGTTGGGACTTTGGTTCTTGCGGGGGCAGCCGCGGCAAGCCCCGCCGCCGCAGCCGCGGGGCCGCACGGCCCTGGCCAGGACCGTAAGCAGGCCACCGCGACCGGATCCGGCGGCGCGGTCGCCTCGGCCGACCTGGACGCCAGCAAGGCCGGCATCGACGTCCTCCGCCACGGCGGCAACGCCATCGACGCCGCGGTGGCGACGGCCAGCACGCTCGGTGT
>JAOPVG010000457.1 GCA_025966255.1 Jatrophihabitans sp. | reverse complement strand
GCCGGGTCGGCATGGACGACGTCGTCACCCGAGCCCTCGAGCACGTGGCCCACAGCGACGACGTCGTCCTCGATCTGCCCGACACGGTTCCCGAGGTGATGGCCGACGCAGGGCTCGCCGAACGTGTCGTCGCCAATCTGATCGACAACGCGCTGCGATTCACCCCGGCCGGAGACCCCGTCCGCGTCGCGGCAAGTGCGCACGCCGACATGGTCGAGCTGAGGATCATCGACACCGGTCCCGGGATCAGCGCGAGCGACCGGGAGACCGTGTTTGCGCCGTTCCAACGCCGGGACGACTACGCCCCCAGCAGCGGAGCCGGCGTCGGCCTCGGCCTGGCCATCGCCCGTGGCTTCACCGACGCGATGCACGGCACGTTGACCCTCGACGACACCCCCGGCGGCGGGCTCACGGCAGTGATCGCTCTGCCGAAGGCGGCTGAGTCCGCGACGAACGGTGCATCCGCCGCACTGTCGACATCGGGCGAGGTAGCGCGAACACCGGGCGAGGCCGTGCCCACACCGGGAGAGGGCAGCAAGTGACCGACACTGCGCAGCGGCCCGCCTCGGCCAGGACCCGCGTCCTCCTGGTCGAGGACGAACGGGCCCTACTGCGGGCGCTGGCGATGAACCTGGTTGCCCGTGGTTATGCCGTGGCCGAGGCTGACACCGGGGCCAAGGCGCTCGTCGCCCTGTCCGACCAGACGATCGACGTGATCGTCCTCGACCTCGGTCTGCCCGATATGTCGGGAGTGGATGTCATCCGGGCGGTGCGCGAGTATGCGTCGACCCCGATCATCGTGCTGTCCGCGCGTAGCGGCAGCGCGGACAAGGTCGAGGCTCTCGATCTCGGCGCGGACGACTACGTCACCAAGCCGTTCAGCATGGACGAGCTGCTCGCGCGACTTCGGGCCACTAGCCGTCGCGTCGATGCGGTCGGTGATGAGGTCGTTGCGGAAATCGGCTCGGTGCGCATCGACCTCGCCATGACCACCGCGACGGGAGCCGACGGCCGTCCCATCCACCTCACGCCGACGGAATGGAAGATCCTCGACGTCCTGTTGCGCCGACCCGGCAAGCTCGTGCCGGGCGACGTGCTGCTGACCGCCGTCCGAGGCTCGTCCGACCACACCGACCCGAGCTACCTGCGCATCTATTTCGCGCAGTTGCGCCGCAAACTCGAGCCCGAGCCGAGCCGGCCGAGGCACCTGATCACCGAACCCGGAATGGGCTATCGCTACCGCCCGTGACGGTTGCGATTACCGCTGACGTAGTGATTCCGGCCTTCGGGGCGATCACCGCGGCCGCGATCTCGCTGCGGATGCGGACCGGCATGGACACCCGTACAAATTGCGGCCTATGGTGGGCGACAGGCCCTAGTGTCGTAGGTCACCTGATCGCCTCGTCATCTCGGCTCGCGGCTAAACCGGCCGCCGCATCGACAGCAGGGCTGAGGAGCACGCTATGTGCCTTGGGATTTGCGCTCAGTGACGATGCAGACCTCGCCCGCTCCAGAGCTGGATGCCACTGCCGGTATCACCCCGGACATCCTCGACGGTGGCCTGGCTGACGATCTTGCCGCGGCCTCGCTCGCGATCGCACGTCGGTTTCACGCCGGCGCCACGATGTGGTGCATCGCGCCCAAGTGGGAGCCGCACGCCCACCACATGGCGGTGGAGTTCGTGCACCCGGTGATCGTGGGGAAGCGCGCCCTGCCGGCCCTCGCGCTGACCGATCCGGACATCGTCGCCCAGGCGCGGGTGTCGGTGCGCGCCGGGGACATCGTCATCGCCGTGGCATCCGCCGATGACCCGAAAGTCCTGGATCTGATGCGCCGGGCGCCGGCCTGGGGTGCCCTCAGCGTGTGGATCGGGTCCGGCGCCCGGCCGCCGAACGGGGCCGCGGACCACGTGCTGTGGATCGACGACGCGAATCCGCTCGCTCCGGCGACGGGTCGGTTCGTGCTCATGTACCACCTGCTGTGGGAACTCACCCACGTCTGCTTCGAACATCCGGGACTGTTGGTCGAGCAGCCGGGCGACTGCACCGACGAGGTGTGTGTCACCTGCAGCGACGAAGGCCGGCTGGCCGAGGTGTTGCTGCCGCCCGCGGACTCGCTCGGCCCGGCGCTGGTCCGGACCGCTGGCGGTGAGGAGTACATCGACGTCACGTTGGTGGCACCCGTCGAGAGGGACGATCTCGTGCTGATCCACGCCGGCACGGCCCTGACCCGGGTGGGCGATCAGGGGTGGTGAGCAGCGAGAACACCGGTTTCCTCTATCCGTTCATCGAGGCGGAGGAGCGGGATTCCGGCTCGCTGCTCGGTGATCTCGCCGCATCCGCGCGGGACAAGGCCCACGAGAGCTCGGCGCTGCAGCTGTCGACCCTCGCCGCCTGCGCCCACGACGTCCTCGCCGCCGGTGACCAGATGGCCGACCGGTTCGCGGCCGGGGGACGGCTGTACGCGTTCGGCAACGGCGGCAGCTCGACCGACGCCGCCACCTTTGCCGCCCTGTTCGCTCAACCGGTGAGCGGGCGGCCGCTGCCGGCCCTGAATCTGGCCGCCGACCAGGCCGTGGTCACTGCGCTCGGTAATGACGTCGGCTTCGAGTTGGTGTTCTCCCGGCAGATCATCGCCCACTCGTCGAGCAAGGACATCGCCGTGGCGTTCTCCACGAGCGGTAACTCGGCCGACCTGTTGACCGCGCTGCGCGAAGCCTCGCGGCGGGGCCTGCTCACGATCGGCTTCGCCGGCTACACGGGCGGCGAGATGGGGGAGGCCAAGGAGGTCGACTACTGCTTCGTGGTGCGGTCGCAGAGCATCCACCGCATCCAGGAGAGCCAGGCACTACTCGGCTACCAGCTCTGGGCCTCGACGCAGCGCGACCTGGCTCGGCGCACGGCTTCCCTGCAGGCGACGCGGCCCGGAGGTACGGCATGACGGCAGACCCAGCTCAGGCGACACCGCAGACCCTGTCGCGAGAGGACCGGGTACTCGAACGCATCACCAGCTTCCGCAAGCGCCGCCCGCGCCTGCTCGAGGAAGTCGTCACCCTCGCCCACGGCGCCGGCGGCAAGTCGTCCGCGGCGCTCGTCGACTCGG
>JAOPVG010000431.1 GCA_025966255.1 Jatrophihabitans sp. | reverse complement strand
GGGGCGCACCGAAGGCGCGCGCTTGGCGGCAAGGTTGCTTGTCGCGTATTTCGGTAACCGCTCCGGCGTGTTTCGCGCAGGTAACTACGCACCCGATTCGAGGTGCGTCGACGCTGGTTATCCTCTGGACGGTGACCAGCCTCACGCGCGACGCCGCCCGCCAGCGGGCGGAACTACTGAGCGTTCGCTCCTACGACCTTCGGCTCGACCTCACCATCGACGATCGATATTTCGGCTCTGTTACAACTGTCCGATTTTCCTGCTTGCGACCCGGGTCGTCCACGTTCGTCGATGTCGCTGCGTCGACGCTGCGGTCGGCCGTGCTCAACGGTCGGCCGCTGAATCTCTCCCGTGCGTTCGACGCCGACGCCGGACGTTTGACGTTGGCCGACCTCGATGCGACGAACGAACTCGTCGTTGATGCCGTCATGGCCTACTCGCACGACGGTGAAGGGCTGCACCGCCACGTCGATCCGGCCGACGACCGGACGTACCTCTACGCGATGTCCTTCCTGGATGCCGCGCCACGCTGGTTCGCGTGCTTCGACCAACCCGACCTCAAGGCGCCGGTGACCGTCGACGTCCGCTGCCCTCCCGACTGGACGGTGGCCGGCAACGGTCCGGCGACCGAGGTCGAGCCCGGTCACTGGCAGCTCGCGGCGACCGGTCCGCTGGCGACGTACTTCACGACGGTGATCGCAGGCCCGTACCACCAGGTGCGCGACACCCACGACGGTGTGCCGCTCGTGCTGCACGTTCGCCAGTCGCTGGCCGAGCATCTCGACCGGGATGCCGAGGAGCTGTTCGCGCACACGCGGACGGGCCTGGACGAGCTGCACCGGCTGTTCGGCGTCCGCTACCCGTGGGGCGAGTATCACCAGGCGTTCGTGCCCGAGTTCAATGCCGGTGCCATGGAGAACCCGGGATGCGTCACATTCCGGGATCAGCTCATCTTCCGATCCCGCGCCACCGACGCTGACCGCGCCGATCGGGCGGTCACGATCGCGCACGAGATGGCGCACATGTGGTTCGGCGACTTCGTCACCATGCGGTGGTGGGACGACCTGTGGCTCAACGAGTCGTTCGCCGAGTACCTCGGCCACCGCATCCTCGGCGAGCACACCTGGGCCGCCTTCGGCATCGAGCGCAAGTCCTGGGGCTACCGCGCCGACCGCCGACCGTCGACGCATCCGGTCGCGGGCAACGGGGCAGCCGACGCCGCGGCGGCGCTCACCGAGTTCGACGGGATCTCCTACGCCAAGGGTGCGTCCGCTCTGCGCCAGCTGGCCGCGCATCTCGGCGACGAGGTCTTCCTGGCCGGCCTGCGCCGCTATATGACCACCCACGGGAACGGCAACGCCGAGTTCGCGGACCTCGTGGCGGCCTGGACGGAGGCCGGTGCGGTCGACCTCGACGCCTGGGCGCAGGCCTGGCTGCGGACGTCGGGTCTGGACACCTTGGCCATCGACGCCGGCGAGGTGGTGCGTCAATCACCGACCGGGACGCCGCGGCCGCACGCGATCGCGGTAGCCGGCTTCGGCTCGGACGGCTCGGAACTGTGGCGGGAGCGGGTGTCGGTCGCGGCCGATCGCATGTCCGTGCCGCACACCGCGGCCGACCAAGCCGCGAGCGAGCTCGTCCTGCCCGATGCGGCCGACGAGACCTGGGCGAAGGTGGTGCTGTCCGACGACGCGTGGGGCGCCATGTCCACGGCTCTGGCCGGGTTCCCCGATCCGCGGACCCGGGTGATGGTGTGGAACGCCCTCCAGCTGACGGTGGCCGATGCCGAGCTCGACCCGGTGCGCGCGGTCGATATCGTCATCGGCGCGCTGCCCGCCGAGACCGACGACGCGATCATGGCCACCGTCGGGCGCTGGGTTCAACACACCGTGGCCGGTTCCTATCTTTCCGAGACCGCACGCGCCGACGCGCTCGCGCGCATCTCGGCGGTCATGCTCACGGTCGCCTCCGCGGGCGAGCCCGGTTCCGGACGCCAGCTCGCCGCCGCCCGCCTGGCGATCGCCGCGACGCCCGATACCGTTCTGCTGCGGCGCTGGCTCGCCAACGACCACCTGCCCGCCGGACTGGTGATCGACACCGAGCTGCGCTGGGCGGTGCTGGCCCGGCTCGCGCAACTGGGGGCGGTGTCCGAAGACGAGATCGATGCTGAGGCGGCGGCCGACCACAGCTCGCAGGGCGCGGTGCACGCGGCGCGCTGCCGGGCCGCCCGTCCGAACGCTTCGGCCAAACGGGCTGCGTGGCAGACGCTCATGACCGATGCTGAGCGTCCGAACTACGAGCTGTACGCGATCGCGGAGGGGTTCTGGCGGCCCGAGCAGGCGGCGTTCACCGCGCCCTACGTCGCGCGGTACTTCGACGAGATCGCGTCCACGGCGAAGCTGCGTTCGGGCTGGGTTGTCGACCGACTGGCCCTCGTCGCCTATCCGTGGACGGCCGTGGAGCCCGCGACGCTCGAAGGCACGCAGCGGCTGCTCGCCAGTGACACGCTGCCACCTGGTCTGCGTCGCTCGATCGTGGACGCCGGAGACGACCTGCGCCGGGCCCTCGCGGTCCGGCAGCGCTTCGGCTGAGTCGCGTCCGGCTTGCTCCTCACGCGACGTGAGGTTGCACAGTGGGGGCATGACCAACGACGGGTACTCGGTCGGCGACGTGGCTGACCTCGCGCACGTCTCGGTGCGCACGCTGCATCACTACGACGAGATCGGCTTGCTGCGCCCGACCGGCCGCACCGCGGCCGGTCATCGCCGGTACTCGGCGACTGATCTGCAACGGCTGCGGGAGATCCTTTTCTACCGGGAACTGGACTTCGGCCTCGGCGAGATCGCGTCCCTGCTGACCGACTCCGCGGACGGCATCGACGAGCGCCTGCGTAGCCAACACCGGATGCTGCGCGAGCGCATCCAGCGTCATCAGCAACTGCTCGTGGCGATCGAGAAGGAGATGGAGGCACGAGACATGGGAATCTCACTGACTCCCGAGGAGCAGTTCGAGGTCTTCGGCACCGACCAGGTCGGCGGCGAGTGGGCCGACGAAGCCGACGAGCGCTGGGGCGACACCGACGCGTACCAGGAATCACAGCGCCGGACCGCGGCCTACACGAAGGACGACTGGGCGGCCCTGAAAGCCGAGTCCGACGCGGGGTTACGCAACTACGCCGACGCGATGCGCGGCGGAACACCGGCCACCAGCCCCGTGGCGATGGCACTGGCCGAGGTGAACCGGCAGTTCATCACGCGGTGGTTCTACGACTGCGGGTACGACGTGCAGCGCGGCCTGGCCGAGATGTACATCGCCGACGAGCGGTTCCGGAAGACCTACGACGACGTCGAGCCCGGGCTGGCGCAGTACGTCCACGACGCCATCGTGGCCAACGCGGACGCGCATTCCTGACCGCCCGCCACTCCCGAGTTGTCCGCCTGTCGCTGCGTTCCACCGTCGGCAAGGGCGGACAACTCGGCGGCGCTCACATCATCAGCCGGCGACTTCGGCGCGGGCGGCGACGAAGGCCTGCACGCAGGTCTGGACGTCACCGGCCGAGTGCGCCGCCGAGAGCTGCACCCGGATCCGGGCCTTACCCTGCGGCACCACCGGGTAGCTGAAGGCGATCACGTACACACCGTGCGCGAGCATGGCGTCCGCGATTCGGGCGGCGAGCGCGGCGTCGCCGAACATCACGGGCACGATCGGGTGCTCGCCCGGCAGCAGCTCGAAGCCGGCCTCGGTCATGAGCTGCCGGAACAGGGCCGCGTTGGTGCGTAGAGTTTCCCGCTCGATGCCGCCATGCGTCACCAGGTCCAGCGCCGCCAGCGAGCCGGCCACCACTGAGGGCACCAGCGCATTGCTGAACAGGTACGGACGGGCGCGCTGGCG
>JAOPVG010000426.1 GCA_025966255.1 Jatrophihabitans sp. | reverse complement strand
TGCCGGTGGGCATGCGGCCTTCAACCCCGAACCGATCGCTGACTTCATCGACGTCGCCGTGCTGGGCGACGGCGAGCAGATCGTCGGCTCGATCACCGACATCGTGCGCGACTGGAAGGCCGCGGGCGGCCCGGGCGGCCGCGACGGTCTGCTGCTGCGCCTCGCCGCCACCGGCGGGGTGTACGTGCCGCGCTTCTACGACGTCACCTATTTGCCCGACGGACGGATCGGTTCGGTCGCGCCGAACCGCCCCGGCGTGCCCGAGCGGGTCAGCAAGCACACCGTCATGGATCTCGACGAGTGGCCCTACCCGAAGACCCCGCTCGTCCCGCTGGCCGAGACGGTGCACGAGCGGATGAGCGTCGAGATCTTCCGCGGCTGCACGCGGGGCTGCCGCTTCTGCCAGGCCGGCATGATCACCCGTCCGGTCCGCGAACGATCCATCGAGGGGATCGGCGAGATGGTCCGGTGCGGGCTCGCCGCAACCGGCTTCGAGGAGGTCGGCCTGCTCTCGCTGTCGAGCGCCGATCACTCGGAGATCGGCCCGCTCGCCAAGCAGCTTGCCGACCGTTACGAGGACGACAAGGTCAGCCTGTCGCTGCCGTCCACCCGCGTCGACGCCTTCAACATCGATCTCGCCAACGAGTTCAGCCGAAACGGTCGCCGCTCGGGGCTCACCTTCGCGCCCGAGGGCGGCAGCGAGCGGTTGCGGCGCGTCATCAACAAGATGGTCAGCAAAGAGGACCTCATCCGCACCGTCTCGGCCGCATACGGGCAGGGCTGGCGTCAGGTGAAGTTGTACTTCATGTGCGGTCTGCCCACCGAGACCGACGACGACGTGCTCGAGATCGCCGAGATGGCCCACGACGTGATCCGCGCCGGCCGCGAGGCCGCCGGGCACAAGGACATCCGCTGCACCGTGTCCATCGGCGGCTTCGTACCCAAGCCGCACACGCCGTTCCAGTGGGCGGCGCAGGCCTCGCCCGAGGTGGTCGACAACCGCCTCCGCAAGCTGCGCGCGGCCATCAACGCCACCAAGCTCGGCCGCAACGTCGGCATGCGCTATCACGACGGCGAGCCGTCGCTGGTCGAGGGACTGCTCTCCCGCGGCGACCGGCGCGTCGGCGCGGTCATCGAAAGCGTGTGGCGCGACGGCGGCCGGTTCGACGGCTGGAGCGAGCACTTCTCGTTCCAGCGCTGGGTCGCCGCCGCCGACGAGGTCTTCGCCGCGACCGCGCCAGTTGATCTCGCCTGGTTCACGACGCGCGAGCGCGACGGCGACGAAGTGCTGCCCTGGGACCACCTCGATTCCGGCCTCGACAAGCAGTGGCTCTGGGACGACTGGCAGGACGCACTCGGCGAGTTCGAACAGGACGACTGCCGCTGGACACCGTGCTTCGACTGCGGCGTCTGCTCCAACCTCGGCACCGACATCCAGGTGGGCCCCACCGGTCGTTCGCTGCTCCCGCTCGTTCCGAAGTAGCCCGGTCCGGCCCGCGGCCGACCTCGCGCCTGCGCGCCGCGAGCGGCAAACCACCAAATTCGACCATTTCCGTCGAAACTCTTGCATCCTGTCGCTTTGCGGTCTATTCCTGATCATGGCTGATCGATTGCGTCGGACTTTGGTCGACAAGTTCAACAAAACTCACCAGAGTGCGTCAAACGATCGTGCCGGTCCTGATGTCTCCCCCCGTGAAGGACGGTCGTCATGCGACGCAGTACCCCACCCACCAGAGCCCGATGGCTCGCCGGTCTCATGACCGCTGCGCTCGCGACCGGAGCGTGCGCCGTTGTGTCGCTCGTGGCGGCCACGCCGGCGTCCGCCCTGGCCAACGGGCTGGCCAAGGCACCCCCGATGGGCTTCAACGACTGGAACTCATTCGGCTGCGCCGTCGACGAGCAGCTCATCGAGCAAACCGCTGACTACTTCGTCAGCTCCGGGCTGAAGGCGGCCGGTTACAACTACGTCAACATCGACGACTGTTGGCTGCTGAAAGCGCGCAGCGCCGACGGTCACCTCGTCCCCGATCCCGTGAAGTTCCCGCACGGCATCAAGGGCACGGCCGATTATGTCCACTCGCTCGGTCTCAAACTCGGCATCTACGAGGACGCGGGCACCAAGACCTGCGCCGGCTACCCCGGCAGTCTCGGTCACGAGCAGACCGATGCGAACGACTTCGCCGCGTGGGGCGTCGACTACCTCAAGTACGACAATTGCAACAACCAGAGCAATGGCTCGCTGGCCGACTACAAGGCGCGCTACACGGCAATGGGCGACGCGCTCAAGAAGACCGGCCGCCCGATCGTCTACAGCATCTGCGAGTGGGGCGTGAACGATCCGGCCACCTGGGCCGGTGACATCGGCAATCTGTGGCGCACGACCGGCGACATCAATGACAGCTGGGGCAGCCTGAAGTCGATCATCGCCCAGAACGCACCGCTGGCGCAGTACGCACAACCCGGCGCCTGGAACGACCCGGACATGCTCGAGGTCGGCAACGGGCACATGACCGACACCGAGTACAAGACGCACTTCGGACTCTGGGCCGAGATGGCGGCGCCGTTGCTCATCGGCACTGATCTACGCAAAGCCACCCCGGCGACGCTGAGCATCCTGCTGAACAAGGACGTCATCGCCATCGATCAGGACAAGCTCGGCGTGCAGGGGCAGGTGATCGCGCAGGGCAACGGCACGATGGTGTTCAACAAGCCGCTCAAGAACGGTGATCGCGCCGTCGCGCTCTACAACTCGAACGACGCCGCGGCGACGATGAGCACCACCGCGGCCCAGATCGGCCTGACGCGCTCCACCGCGTACTCACTGAAGGACGTGTGGAGCGGCACCACCACGGAGACCGCCGGCACGATCAGCGCCGTCGTGCCGGCCCACGGCACTGCGCTCTACCGCGTCAAGGCCGTGTCCGACTACCGCAAGTTCGCGCCGGCCACCACGCTCGGGGTCACCTCGCCCAGTTCCTACACCGGCGCCGACATCGGCATCGCCGCGGGCGCGACCACAACGTTCGCCAGCACCATCAGCGACTACGGCCGCGACGCACTCACCGACGTGCGACTGACGGCCGACGCGCCCGACGGTTGGTCGGTGGCCGCCACTAGTGCGTGGAGCGCCAAGCGGGTGAAGACGAACGGCTCGTTCGCTACTGGCTGGTCGCTGAGCAGCCCGGCCTCGGCCCAGCCCGGGAACTACGGCGTCACGCTGACGGCGTCCTACGCGTACGGCACCCACCGGCCGGTCGCGGTGACCAGGCACGTCGTCGTGCAGATTGTGCCGACGCCGCCGCACGGCAGCGTCGCGCTCAGTGACGTGACGTGGGTGTCGGCCACCAACGGCTGGGGTCCGGTCGAGAAGGACCTGAGCAACGGCGAGACCGCAGCCGGTGACGGCAAGCCGATCAGCATCCGGGGCACGGTCTATCCGAAGGGGTTGGGCACCAACGCGCAGAGCGACATCGTCTACTACGTCGGCGGCAAGTGCTCGTCCCTGACCACCGATGTGGGCATCGACGACGAGGTGGCGACGAAGGGCGGCGACGTGCTCTTCCAGATCTTCGCCGACGACGCGAAGGTCGCCGACAGCGGGAAGATCACCAACACCTCGGCGGTCAAGTCGCTTACGGCGAACCTCACCGGCGTGACGTGGCTGCGGCTGCACGTGGATCCCGACGGCGCCACCACCTACGACCACGGCGATTGGGCCGGGCCGCAGTTGACCTGCAGCTGAGGTCTGGCTGGACCACTGCCCTGCCGCGCACCGATTGGTGCGCGGCAGGGCAGACTGCTGCCATGGCCCGCCGTACCCCGGATGGCCCGCCTCCACCGCCGGTGGTGCAGCGGGTTCGACTCCGCTACGCCAAGCGGGGCCGCCTGCGTTTCACCTCCCATCGCGACTTCGCCCGGGCCTTCGAACGCGCGCTGCGCCGGGCGGAGGTGCCGATGGGCTATTCGGCCGGCTTCTCGCCGCATCCGAAGATCAGCTACGTCGGGGCGGCCCCGACCGGGATGGCCAGCGAGGCCGAATACCTCGAGATCGGCCTGGCCCGCGAGGTGGACGTGACCGCGTTGCGCGATGCCCTGGACGCCGCCCTTCCGGACGGCCTGGACATCATCGAGGCCGTCGTCGCCGGCCCGGGATCGCTGCCCGAGCGAATGGACGCCTCGGCGTGGCGGATCGAGCTCCCCGGGGTGGCCGTGGATGAGGCGCGGGCCGCAGTGGACGCGTTCCTGGCCCGCACGGAGGTTGGTGTGGAGCGGCTCACAAAGGACGGCCGGCGCACCCTTGATGCTCGCGCGCCGGTCCTCAGCGTGACGGTGTCCGGCGCGGCCGTGGGTGGTATCGGCGCTGTCCATGCGATACTGGACATGGTCGTCCGGCAGGTAACCCCCACCGTTCGACCCGACGATGTTGTCGCTGCGCTGCGCGACGTCGCCGGTCTCGCCCCGGCCGGTCCGCCCCTAGCGGTCCGCCTGGCGCAGGGACCGCTCGACGAAGACGGTGAGATCGGTGATCCATTTGCTGCCGATCGACATCAGGCGAGGACAACGCCGTAGGTAGATCCGCTGTTTCACCCGGACCGGCCACCACTGCGGTCCGATGCAGACTTCGCGGGCCCGCACCGACACCCGTCGGCGCGTATCCCGCCACAACCGCCTCTGTGCGGTCGCGGTCCAGATGTGATTGGGCGCGCCCGGAGGCCGAAATGGAGTGACCCGAGCACATGCTCGATTCCGACCCGACAGACCCGTCCACCCCCAACACCGACCAGAACGACGGGGCCCCAGCCCCGCGCAAGCGGGCCCCGCGCAAGGCCACGGCAAAGGCCACGACGGTGCAGCCCGCGCTCGATACCGAGATCGCCGCGCCGCCGCCCGCCCCGGACACCACGTCGGCGACCTCCGACGATGCGCCCGAGCCCCGGAAGCGGGCTGCGCGCAAGGCGGCCGCCAAGACCACAGCCAAGGCCGCCCCGGCGAAGGCCGCAGCCAAGGCCGCGGCCAAGGCGGCCCCGGCCAAGAAGGCTGCGCGCAAGTCAGCTGCCAAGGCTGCACCTCTGCTCGACATCGAGCCTCAGGCCGAGCCGCAGACCGGCGATGCCGCTGCGTCGACCGACCCGACCGACCCCGGTCAGGCGACGGCCGAAGCCCAGCCGGCCAAGAAGGCTGCCCGTAAGCGCGCGACCAAGAAGGCCGTTGCCGCGCCCGTAGCCGCTGACGAACCGGCCGAGACCCCACCGACGACGACGTCGGCGCCCAGCGTGCTGTTCATGGCCCCGCAGGAGGACGCGACCCCGAAGCGGCGTCGCGTCGCCAAGAAGGCGGCCGGTCCGCCGGTTGATGCCGCACCCGAGCTCCCAGTCGTGGATCCCGAGCCCGCCGACGCCGATCTCGCGGACGCCGAGGACGCCGAAGACCACACCGCCGAGCCCGAAGACATCCGGGAAGCGGCCATCGAGCAGGCCACCGGAGCCCGCCGGCGCCGGCGCCGGGGGCGCCGCGGCCGAGGTGGCGGGGCCAAGGACGAGACCGACGAGTCGGACTCCGTAGACGAGCCCGAGACGGCTCAGACCGACTCCGCTGAATCGGCCGACACGGGCGACGCCGACACGGCCGACGCCGACGACGCGTCCGACTCCGATGACACGGCTGGCGGAACCCGGCGCCGACGCCGGCGGCGCCGGTCCGGATCGGGTGGTTCCGACGACGACAGCCCGGTCGACGACCCGCCGAACACCGTCACGCACGTCCGTGACAAGCGCGACGACGGCCGCAAG
>JAOPVG010000057.1 GCA_025966255.1 Jatrophihabitans sp. | reverse complement strand
TTCGTGGCCGTGATGTGGAAGGCGCCACAGATCCGGCACCTGGGTGGCTTCATCCTGCTGCCCGTCATCCTGATGATGTTCCTGGCCGGGACGGTGCTGTACTCGCGGGCGCAGCCGCTGGTGCCCGCGCTGCAGTCGTACTGGCTGGCCATCCATGTGACGCTGGTGTCGGTCGCCGAAGGCGCGTTGATGACGAGCGCCGTGCTGACCGTCCTGTTCCTGGCCAAGCAGCGCTACGACCGGGTGAGCCTCAAGCCCGACTATCGCCGCGGTGCGTTGGGCAATCTCGCCGAGCGACTGCCATCGGCGGAGACGCTCGACAAGGCCGCGTACCGCGTCGTCGCGTTCTCCTTCCCGCTGTACACAGTGGCGATCATCTGCGGCGCGATCTGGGCCGAGGCCGCGTGGGGCCGGTACTGGGGCTGGGACCCGAAGGAGACCTGGGCCTTCATCGTCTGGGTCGTCTACGCCTGCTACCTGCACGCGCGCGCCACCGCCGGCTGGAAGGGTCGCGCCGCCGCCTGGGTGAACCTGACCGGCTTCTTCGCGATCACGTTCAACTTCCTGATCGTGAACCTGATCGTCAGCGGCCTGCACTCCTACGCCGGGTTGAGCTAACTCACGGCAGAACCGCCCCTCTCCCGGGGGGTCGTCGGCTGGGTCGCTCGCTATTTCGTCAGGTCGTAGACGGTCGTGCCGCCGATGGTGGTGGCGGTGAAGTTGTTCGTCACCCACTGCTGGATCGCGTACGCGGTCGACGTGTTCGCGGCGGTCGATCCGATGAAGCCCTGCGGGTCGGCCACGTAGTAGTGCACCTGCCCCGCGGCGACCAGCTGCTGGAACGCGGACACCGTGATCGCCGGATCAGTGCCGTTGTACCCGCCGAGCGACATGACCGCCTGACCGGTCGCGAGCTCCAGGGACGCCGCACTGTTGTCACCGGTGGTTGCCGCGACCCAGGTGTAGCGCGACGCGTTGGTCTTCAGCGCCGCGCTCAACGCGGAGCTCACCGTTGCCCCGCCGCCGAGTCCACCCCGCGCGCCGCCGCCGCCGCCGAAGTGTCGAGCGCCCGCCTGTCCCGGCACGACAGCTTGACCGCCTGGTCCGGCTGCGCCCGCCGGCGGTGTTCCGCCGCCCAGGCCACCACGTCCGCCCAGTCCGGCGCCGCCGCCCGGAGCTCCGCCCGGCCGACCACCAAAGCCGAAGCCCCGGCCGGTCGCCGGTCCGGCTGTCGGTATCGCACCGGCGTGCGGGCTCGCCGCCGTCTGGATCGAGTAGGCGAGCGGAGCGATGAGCAGCGTCACGACGACGAGCGGCGCCACGATCACCGCCTTCACCCGGCGGCCGACGATGATCCCGACCGTCGCCAGACCACCGGTGAGCAGCACGATCCACCGCAGCTCCGGGTGCCACGACACGCGGCCCAGCAGGACGTACGTCCACAGCGCGCCGACCGCCACGAGCGCGGCGAGCGTCGACCGCGCCACGGCGCTCGACCGCGCCCGCCACATCTCGGCCACGCCGATCCCGACCAGCGCGGCAATCGCCGGTGCGAGCGCCACCGTGTAATAGGGGTGGATGATGCCGCTCGCGAAACTGAACAGCAGGCCGGTGACGATCAACCAGCCGCCCCACACGATCACGCTGGCGCGAAGCGCATCGGTGCGCGACCGTCCCCACGTGCGCCAAGCCAGCGCGACGATGGCGACCAGCGCGGTTGGCAACAGCCAACTGATCTGCGAACCCATGTCGGTGCCGAACAGACGCAACAGCCCGGTGGAGCCGGAGGAGAAGCCGCCACCGGTGCCGCCGCCCGGTCCGCCGACGCTGCCGTTGTTGTCCCCGCCGGTGAGCCGACCGAAGCCGTTATAGCCGAAGATGAGGTCCAGCACGCTGTTGTTGGTCGAGCCGCCGATATAAGGACGCGACCCGGCCGGCCAGAGTTGGACGAGCGCCACCCACCAGCCGGCCGCCACCACCATCGCGGCGCCCGCGGCCAGGACGTGCAGGATGCGCCGGCGCAATCCGGTGGGCGCCGCTACGAGATAAGCGATAGCGAAGGCCGGCAGCACGAGTAGGCCCTGCAACATCTTGGCGAGGAACGCGAAGCCGATGAGCGCGCCGGCCAGCATCAGCCACCGCGGGCGCGCTGCTTCAATTGCGCGCACCGTCGCGTAGGCCGCGGCGGTCATGAGCAGGACGAGCAGAGCGTCCGGATTGTTGAACCGGAACATCAACGTGGCGATCGGCGTCGTGGCCAGCGCTGCGCCGGCGAGCAGGCCGGCGGTGGGGCCGCTGACCCGTCGCACCGCCGCGTAGAGCACTGCGACCGCAGCCACGCCCTCGACGGCCTGCGGCACCAGGATCGCCCACGAGTTGGCGCCGAAGATCTTCACCGAGATGTCCATGACCCACAGCGATGCGGGCGGCTTGTCGACGGTGATGAAGTTCGACGAATCGAGTGACCCGAACAGGAACGACTTCCAGCTCTGACTGCCGGCCTGCGCCGCGGCCGAGTAGTACTGGTTGGCCCAGCCGGATGCGGACAGCCCGATCAGGTACAGCAGCGCGGTGCCGAGCAGCAGGCCGGCGAGCGGGGTCCGATCCCGCCACTTCGTCATCTTGGTTGGTGGGTTGTCGGGTGACTCGGGCGGGGTATCGGACCCGTCGGCGCCAACGCCGCCGATCGCGGGCTCGGTGGTCGAGTTCGTGGTCAGCGAGTTGCTCATGGCGTCGGTACCTTCGTGTGGTCGCAAACAGCCAGGCCGCGACGGCCGAACACCCACTCGCGCAGCAGGACGAACCGCACCGCCGTAGCGATCAGGTTGGCGAGGATCAGGGCACTCAATTCCAGCGTCGGCCCGGCCTGCGGGGCCGCCTGCGCCAGCAGCCAGAGCGAGCCACTGGTGAGCCCCAGACCCAGCGCGAAGACCACAAGCCCCTGGAGCTGATGCTTGCCTGCGCCCGGCCCGCGCACCCCGAAGGTGAACCGCCGGTTCGCGGCGGTGTTGGCCACGGCCGTGATCAGCAATGCGACGAGGTTGGCCGCCTGCGCCCCCAGGGAAGGACGCGCGATCAGGAACAGCACCAGGTAGGCCAGCGTGCTGAACACGCCGATCAGCCCGAAGCGCAACGCCTGCCACGTCAGCTTCGCGGGTACGCCTGGCACCATCACCTCCGAGCGTCCGACGGCCTGACGCAGCTCGCTCAACGGCAGGTCGCCGCGCAGCAGGGCCCGCCCCACCCGGGCGATCCCGCGCAGGTCGGCCATCGCGGTGGACGCGATGTCGACGCGGCTGTCCGGGTCGTCCACCCAGTCGACGGGCACCTCGGCGATACGCATGCCGCTGCGCTCGGCGAGGACGAGCAGCTCGGTGTCGAAGAACCAGGACTTGTCCTGGACGTGTGGCAGCAGCATGCGCGCGCACTCGGTGCGCATCGCTTTGAAGCCGCACTGCGCGTCGGAGAAGCCGGTGTGCAGCGTCGTCCGGAGCAGAAGGTTATAGCTGCGCGAGATGAACTCGCGCTTCGGGCCGCGGACGACCCGCGACGAGCGCGACAGGCGCGAACCGATCGCGACATCGCTGTGTCCGGACATCAATGGGGCGACCAGCGGCAGCAGCGCGGCGAGATCGGTGGACAGATCGACGTCCATGTAGGCGACGACGCGAGCGGTGCTCGCCGTCCACACGTGCTTCAAGGCGCGGCCGCGACCCTTGGCGTCCAGGTGGACCGCCCGCACGCCCTCGAGCTCGTCGGCCAGTCGGGTCGCCTGCGCCCAGGTGTCGTCGGTGCTGGCGTTGTCGGCGATCGTGATGATCGCCTGGAACGGGAAGTCGGTGCGCAGGAAGTCGTGCAGGCGCCGGACGCTGGGCTCGAGGTCGGACTGCTCGTTGAAGACGGGGACGACGATCTCGACGTCGACCGTGGGTGCTGGCCCCACGGGCCCGGCGCGGTCGGCGAGCGCGGTCATGGGGATGCCCTTGACCGACGTCATCGGGTGATGGGCGGCGGGTTGGTGAGGTACAGCGCCAGGGAGGGACAGGCCGCGACCGCGCGCCGCACGGCTGGCTGCCCGCCCGCCGGGACGATCACGTCGCGAAGGACCGGAAAGCCCCACTCGTCGACGTCGATTCGTCCGGGAAGCAGAGCGTGGCACAGGCCGTGCGCGTCGCACCGCGTCCGATCAATGGCGAGGTTCATCGAGTTGCTCCGATCGGAAGGCGGCCGAGCGTCGGACGGCCGCAGCCGCCCTGGCGCAGGTGCTGGTCGGTTTCGTCGTGCAGCAGGTGGAGCGCGGACGTCACGAAGCGGGCCGCGCCGTCGGGGTGGGCGCAGGCGCCGCGGCCGTCGACGGTGCGGGCGTGGGCGAAGGCGTTGGCCACGGCGCCGGCGTTCCCCATCGCGAGGGCTTGCACGTCCGCGGCCAGGGCGGGCAGGCCGAAGACGCACGGTCCGCACTGGCGGGCCGACTCGCCGGCCAGCCAGCCGGTGACGCGGGCCAGCTCGCCGAGCGCGCAGGTGGCGTGATCGACGACGAGCAGCACGCCCGCACCGAACGTGCCGCCGGCCGAGGCGATGCCGGCGCGGGAGAGTCGGATCTGCGCAATCGGCGCGATCCAGCTGCCGTGATAGCCGCCCACGACGATCGCCTGCGGTTCCGCGGAGTGCGCCGCGGCGAGGACGATGCCGAGCGGCGTACCGAGCGGGATCTCGACGACCCCGGGCCGTCCCACCGCGCCGCCGACGGTCAGCAGCGTGGTGCCGGCCTCGGCCGGTGTGCCGGTTTCGGCGAAGCGGTGCGGACCCAAGCGCAGCAGGATGGCCAGCTGCGCGAACGTCTCGACGTTGGCGAGCAGCACGCCGTCGACCGTGGGTGGGGTGCGCCGACCGGGGGGCCGGGCCGGGCCGCCGCGCAGCGCGCGAACCACGGCGCGGGCCTCGCCCGAGACGAAGCCACCGGGGACGATCTTGACGGCCAGGCGGCGCGCGTCCGGTCGCTCACTCACGGCCGCGCGGACGGCGGCCGCGGTCTGCTCGTCGTGGACGGCCACGGTGACGTCGCGGGCGCCGATCGCCGCGGCCACCGCGAGTGCGCCGTCGAGCACCAGGTGCGGGGTCCGGCGCAGCAGCACCCGGTCCTTGCGACTGGCCGGCTCGCTCTCGGTGCCGTTGACGATCACCTGTCGAGGGCCGTCGGCCAGGGTGCGCAGCTTGGTGGCGAGCGGAAAACCGGCGCCGCCGCGGCCGGCCAGCCCGCCCCCGTCCAGGTAGGCCAGCAGCTTGGCCAGGTCGGTGCCGGGCAGCGGACCGTGCGTGGCCAGGTGGGTCGACACATCGAGGCGCTCGACGTGCTGCAGACCGGCGAGCAGCCGCGGGGCGCCGATCGCCCAGGCCGACGTGTCGAAAGGGTCCTGAGTGGGGAGCGGGCGGTGCAACAGCGCGGTCATCGGGACGCTCCCTGGCTGGTGAGTTGGGCGGGGTGGGGGTCGGGCGCGACATGGGCGAAGCGGTCACCGGACGCTCGCCGGACCTGCGCCACCCGCACGACTACCGAGCTGAGCACCGCGACGAGGCAGGCGAGGTAGAGCAGCCGGACCCACCCCACCGAGCTGTCGGTGCCGGAATTGAAGCCGTGCAGCATCGCGCCGACCCAACCGACGTAGGCCAGGCCGTGCAGGCTGCGCCAGACGCGAGCGCCCAGCGGCGAGCCCGCCATCCGGCCGCGGGCCAGACCCAGCACTGCCACGCCGACGAAGGTGTACGCAGCGAGCGAGCCGAGGGCGACCCAGGTGGGGCGGTAGCCGGCGGTGAACGGGATCAGCGCGCCGCGCCAGCCGACCTTGGCGTACGAGTCGGCGAGGATGGTGCCGACATGCAGGGCCAGCACCGCCAGGCCGAGGCCGGCCGCCGCGCGGTGGACGTACTGGATGACGTAGCGGGTGCTGGCGCGACCGTGCCGCGACACCAGGGCACCGAGGCCCGTCGAGATGGTGAGCAGGACCAGAGCCGACAGGCCGGCACCCCGGGCCGTGAACCAGACGTTCATGCGACGGCGCGATCCACATCGGCGGCGACGGGCCAGCCGGCGGTCGTGGTCACGGCGCCGTCCCGCGCCACGAGCCGCGCCGCCAGCCCCTGCGCGGCCAGCCTGGCCGGCGCGTCCGTCCCCTCGACGATCGCGGCGGTGCTCGCCACGTTCGCGGCTAGCGCCGTCGGCGCGGCCACCGTAGCGGTGCGCCACGGCCCGTCGGTCGGCCGGCCGGTCCGCGGATCGACCAGGTGGTGGACGTCGCGTCCTTCGTGGCGCCAGGTACGGACGGTCGTGGTCGACGTGGCCAGCCCACCGCTCCGGACGAGTACGAGCTGGCCGTCCTCGCCCTCCCGCTCGGCGACCCGGATGCACCAGCCGTCCGGCCGCGCGCCCGCAACGGCCAGGTCGCCGCCGAGCTCGACCAGGACGGCGGTGTCGTAGCGCGTGGCGAGCTGATGGGCGGCCCGATCGGCCGTCCACGCCTTCGCCGTCGCGCCGAGATCGAGCGCCGTGCCGACCGGCACGGTGAGTAGGCCGGCCTCGCGATGCAGCCGCACGGCGCGCCAGCCGCCGAGGCGGGGCGGGGCTGCGGCGGTGGCGGGAAATTCGACCGTTGTCCTGTCACCGCGCCGAACGGCGTCGATGTCACGGTCGTAGCCGATGCGGTGCATCGCGAGGCCGAGTGTGGGGTCGACGGCGCCGTCGGTGTGGGCGGCGGCGGCGAGGGCTGCGTCGACGAGCTCGACGAGCAGCTTGGGGACGGGCGTGGGGCGACCGGCGCGGGCGTTGGCGATCGACAGCGCCGAGTCGGGCCGGAACCGGCTGGCCGCGGAGTCGACGCGGGCGAGAAACGCGGCCAGGTCTCCGGCAGCGGGGCGCAACGCGCGCTCGTCCTCGACGACGAGGCGCACGGTGCAGCTCCAGGCCGTGGTCACGGAGGTGGCGCTCATGACCCGTTGCTCCCGCCCAGGGGCTGGGCGGCCTGGTTGGCGCCGCTGACGCCGGTGCTGGCCGACGAGGACGATGCCGACGTTGCCGGCGTGGTCGTCGTCGAACTGCCCGACCCGGTCGTGCTGGTGGACGACGTGCCCGTCGTCGGGCTCGTGCCCGAGCTGGCGCTGGCCGCGGACGACTGCGTCACTCCGATGACGAGACCGACGGTGAGCACGGCGGACGTGGCGGCGGCGATCGACGCCGCGACGGTCGCCCGACGGTAAAGGAGGCGCTCGGATTCGGTTCGTCGGTCCATGACAGAGACGATCCGCCCGCGCGGGTCAGCCCGGCATCACCACAATGTCAAGGCTTCCTCAAGCCCCGATGGGAGTGGCTTCAGCACGCCGGTACCAAGATCGTTTCCGTTCGCTACGGAGCGCCCAGATCGAGCGTGATGTGCGCCCCGCCGGACGGTCCGGTGCCCAGGGTCATCGAGCCTCCGGAGGCCACCGCGCAGCGTCGGGCGATGTCCAGCCCGAGTCCGGTGGACCCGCGGTCACTGCGTCCGCGCACCGGCTCGTCGTCGGGCAGACCAGGCCCGTCGTCGACGACCTCGAGCCGCGCGCCGGTGTCGGTCGCCGCCAACCGGACGACGAAGGCCGTCCCCTCCGGAGTGTGCGCGATGACGTTCTCCAGCAGCGCGTCGATCGCGGCGCCGAGATCCTCCGCTCCGGCCCGCACGATGAGCGGCGAGCTGGGCAGGTCGACCGTGCTAGCGCGGTCCTGGTCCTCGGCCAGGGCCGACCAGAACTCGATGCGTTCACCGATCACGGCGGTGGCATCGCACGACGGCAGCCGACCTTCGCGCTGGGGACGGCGGGCGGCGTGAATGACAGCGGTGAGCATGCGCTCGACGGTCGTGACGTGGGCACCGACGCGCTCGGCGTCGGCCGGATCTTGGAGCGCCTCGGCGTCGAGGCGCAGCGCGGTCAACGGCGTGCGCAGCCGATGGGAGAGGTCGGCGACGGTCTCGCGTTCCTCCGCGATCAGTTGGTCGATGCGGTCGGCGAGCCGATTGAGCGCGTGGCCGACGTCGGCAACCTCGCCCGGCCCGTCGGTCGGAGCGCGGGCCGTCGTGTCGCCGGCGCTGAGTTGCTGGGCGGTGGCCGCGGTCTTCAGCAGCGGCCGCACGATGCGGCGCGTGAGCAGTTCGCCCGCGACGACGCCGACGCCGATCAGCGCCACGGCGCCGCCGGCGAGCAACAGGAACCAGCCGTCCTCGCCGGAGTGCAGGGTGCCGTCGGTGGCGTAGACCCGCACGACGTATTGGGACTGCGTCGACGGTTCGGGCACGACGAGTTGCGCGAGCTTGCCGTTGTGCCAGGACACGGTCGTCACCCCCGGCGGCCCGCCGCGATCAGCGGCGCTGGGTTCACCCGGACCCCCCGGACCCCCGGGTCCGCCGGCCCCGCTCGTCGCCGTGGGGACCGCCGGTGCGTCGGTGAGGCCGCCGGGGGGTAGCGAGCCGACGATCGAACCGTCCGGCAGTTGCACCGACGCGTTACGGCCCTTGTCCAGCTGCTTCAGATAGGCCGCGAGCTGGGTCTTGGTCGGCGCGATGTTGTTCTCGCGCAGGTAGAAGGCGATCGTGTTCGTCTCGGTCTGCAGCGACCTGACCGCGTCCTGGTAGACGTTGTGCCGGATCAGGACGGCCAGGGGAATGGCGAAGGCCAGTACGACGAGCACGGTCATGCCGACGACGAGCAGCAGGATCCGGCGTCTCACTGTTCGGCCACCGACGGGCTACGTGGACTCATCCCGGCCGTCCGTCGGTGCAGCAAGGCGTACCCCTACGCCGCGAACGCTGTACAGGAACCGCGGCGCCGCTGCCGTCTCGCCGAGCTTGCGCCGCAGCCACGAGAGGTGGACGTCGACGGTGCGGTCCGAGCCGCCCCACGCCTGCTGCCACACCTCACTGAGCAGGTCGCGTTTGGTGACCACTTCGCCCGCGCGACGGGCCAGCGCGAGCAACAGCTCGAACTCCTTGCGGGCGAGCTCGACGGGCCGGTCGTCGACCGTCACCTCGTAGCTGCGGGTGTCGATCACGAGCCCGCCGACGGTGATCACGGGGTCCTCGTCGGTCTTGCCGGTACGGCGCATGACGGCCCGGATGCGGGCGGTCAGCTGCGCCGCGGTGAACGGCTTGATCACGTAGTCGTCGGCGCCGAGGTCGAGCAGGCGCACCATCGACGTCTCGTCGTCGCGAGCGGTGGCGACGATGACGGGGACGTCGCTGACCGCGCGCAGCATCGACAGCACGTCCGCGCCGTCGATGTCGGGCAGGCCGAGGTCGAGCAGCACGACGTCGGGCTTGTTCTCGACGGCCGCGCTCAATGCCGGCAGGCCGGAACCGACCGCCGAGACGACGTGGCCGTGGTCGCGCAGCGCCCGGGTCAGGGCAGTGCGGATCGCTGCGTCGTCCTCGACGAGCAGCACTTGAACCATGGCGGCAGGGTAGCCCGGGTTTGTGGACGGGATACTGACGTCGTGGCCTACGCCGATCTGCAGGACTTCCTCGTCGCCCTGGAGCACGACCATGACCTGGCGCGCGTCACGGTGCCCGTCGACCCACACCTGGAGGTCACCGGAATCGTGGCGCGAGTGCTGCGCGAGCAAGGCCCGGCTCTGCTGTTCGAGAACCCGACGCGGGGCCGGCTGCCGCTGCTGATGAACGCGTTCGGCACGCAGCGCCGGATGGCGAAAGCGCTGGGCGTCACGGAGCTGGACGAGGTCGGTCGCCGCATCGCGGACCTCCTCAAACCCGAGCTGCCGCGGGGCGTCGGCGGCCTGAAGGACGCGCTCGGCAAGATCGGTCAGCTGCGCGCCGTGCCGCCCCGGCACGTCAAATCCGCGCCCAGCCAGGAGATCGTGCTGCGCGGTTCGGACATCGATCTCGTCGACCTACTCCCCGGCGTGAAGGCCTGGCCCGACGACGGCGGGGTGTTCCTCAACCTCGGCCTGACGCACACGAAGCACCCCGAGACGGGTGCCCGAAACCTGGGCATGTATCGGCTGCAGTTGCAGGATCCGCGCACGGTCTCACTGCACTGGCAGATCCATAAGGACTCCACATCCCACGCCGCCGTCGCCGAGCGACGCCGCGAGCGGCTGCCGGTCGCGATCGCGTTCGGCTGCCCGCCCGCGGTGACCTATGCTGCGTCGGCGCCGCTGCCGGGGGACATCGACGAATACCTGTTCGCCGGCTTCCTCGCCCGCGACCGCGTCGACCTCGTCGACTGCGTGTCGGTGCCGCTGCAGGTGCCGGCGGCGGCCCAGATCGTGCTCGAGGGATGGGTCGAGCCGGGGGAGCGGTTGCCGGAGGGTCCGTTCGGTGATCACACCGGCTTCTACACGCCGGTCGAGCCGTTCCCGTTCCTGCGCGTCGAGACGTTGACGATGCGCACGGACGCGATCTACCAGTCGATCGTGGTCGGCCGGCCGCCCCAGGAGGACGGGCCGATCGGCAAGGCGACGGAGCGGATCTTCCTGCCGCTGATCCAGCTCACCGTTCCGGAGATCGTCGACTACGACCTCC
>JAOPVG010000367.1 GCA_025966255.1 Jatrophihabitans sp. | reverse complement strand
TAACCGTTGGCGCCGTGAATCTCGACGCCGTCCGCGCCGGCCGCAATGGCCTGTCGGGCGGCGTGGACGAACTCGCCGACGACGCCGGGGATCTCGTCCGTATCCAGCGCCCGTGGGGTCGGGAAGTCCTGCTCACCCGCGGGGGTGACCATCCGGCCCGGCGCGGCGAGCGCGCTCGGTGCGACGATCCCCGGGACGGGCTTGTTGTCCGGGTGCGCGATGCGCCCGACGTGCATCAGCTGCACGAAGATGTGCCCGCCTTCATCGTGCACGGCGTCGACGACGGCCCGCCAGCCCTCGACCTGCTCGTCAGTGTGGATCCCGGGGGTGTTCAGGTAACCCTGCCCGACGCCGCTGGGTTGCGTGCCTTCGGTGATGATCAGCCCGACGCTCGCCCGCTGCCGGTAGTACTCGACGGCAATGTCCTGCGGCACCTGGCCGGCACCGGCCCGGTTGCGCGTCAGTGGCGCCATCGCGACGCGGTTGGACAGTTGCATCTTGCCGACCTCGATGGGGTCGAACAGGCTGGTCATCAATTCACTCCTGGCTTGACGGCTTGGGTGTTCCAGGGGTGCAAGCAGCTCGCGACCGGCCCGCTTCCCGTCGCCCCCGATCTGTGAGAAGCCGCACCGAGTACGGACGGCCGGGAAGAAACCGCGGTCCGGTGGCTAGACCCTTGGACGCATCGGGTGCCCGCTGGCCAGAATGGCCGAACTCAGGGCCTCGGCGCCGTGCCGCGCCGCGCGGGGGTTGGTGAGCAGCACCAGATCGATCTCCCCGAGTCTGGGCAGAGCGGTCGCGGCCGGCAGCTCCCGCAACTCCTCGGGAACCAGGCTGCGGGCGAAGATCGCTACGCCGAGGCCGGCCCGGGTCGCGGCAATGACGCCGTTCACGCCGCGCACCGTGCAGGTGACGCGGTAGGCCGTCGCGGCGCGCTCGAGGGCCGCGACGCCGAGCGACCGGGTGATGCTCGGGGCCTGGTAGACGATGAGCGGCACGGGCAGCCCGGGGTCGATTCGCAGACCCGGCGTCCCCACCCAGACGAGACGATCCCGGAGAACCAACCGGCCCAGTCCCTCGCCGGCCGTCTGCTTGACGAACGCGACGTCGATGTGGCCGGAGTCGACCCGGCGGTGCAGTACGCCGCTCTGCGCGACTGTCAGCTCCAGGTCGATACGCGGGTAGGCCTGGCGGAAGTCGTGCAGGATCTTCGGCAGCGGCGTGAGGGCCAGATCGTCGGTGACGCCGACCCGCAGCCGACCACTCGGCCCGACGCCGGTGAAGTACGCGGCCGCTTGATCATGGGCCGCCAGAATCGTGCGGGCGTGGCCGATCATCGCTTCGCCGTCGGCCGTCAGCGTCACCCGATGCGTGTCGCGCACGAACAGCGCCCGGCCGACGGCTCGCTCCAACTTGGTGACGTGCTGGCTCACCGTCGGCTGCCGAAGACCGAGCGCGTCCGCCGCCCGGGTGAAGCTCAACGACTGAGCCACCGCGAGGAACGTGCGGAGTTGCTCCGGTTGGTACACCTGCTCACCTCATTGCGAATGACAATAACGCTAATAGCGTCAATTTGATTGGGATATGTCAGTCCGGGCGGGATGCTGATCATGACCAGCCCGAAAACGATCTTGTTTGGATGCCTCCTTGAGCGCCCCGCCTGCGCGCGCCCTGTCCCCCGACCCCGCCACTACCGCCTCCGATCCACCGCGCACCTCCGACGAGCCGCTCCGGCCCAGCACCTTCAGCTCCCTGCGCACCCGCAACTTCCGGCTGTTCGCGATGGGGCAGCTCGTGTCCAACACCGGGAGCTGGGTGCAACGCATCGCCCAGGACTGGGTGGTCCTCACGATCACCGGCAGTGCCACCGCGGTCGGCATCACGACCATGCTGCAGTTCCTGCCGACGCTGCTCTTCGGCCTGCACGGCGGTCTGCTTGCCGACCGCTACTCGAAGCGGCACATCTTGATCGTCACGCAGATCGGCTTGGCCGCGATGGCCACGACCCTCGCCGTGCTCACGCTGTCCAACCGAATCGACGTGTGGCACGTGTACCTGGTCGCGTTCGGCCTCGGCGTGATCGTCGCGTTGGACAACCCGGCCCGGCAGGCCTTCGTCAACGAGATGGTCGGCCCCCGTCACTTGCTGAACGCGATCAGCCTCAATGCATCGATCTTTCAGCTCGGCGCTCTGATCGGCCCGGCCGTCAGCGGCGTCCTGATCGGTCTGGTCGGTCCCGGTTACGCGTTCACGATCAACGCGGTGTCCTACCTGGCGCCGATATCGATGCTCGTGCTCATCCGCCGCGCGGAACTGCATCTGAGCAGCGCGCCGGCCAGCGTCCAGCACGTCGGCGCCGGCCTACTGGTCGTGCTGCGCCGTCCGGAGATGCTCTGGCCGACGGTGATCGCGAGCGTGTTCGGCGTGTTCACCATCAACTTGCCGGTGACCCTCGCGGCCTACGCCAAGACGGTCTTTCATTCCGGCTCGGCCGGATACGGTTACCTCTGTTCGACGGTCGCGGTCGGATCTCTTGTGGGAGCTCTGATCAGCGCTCGGCGTTCGCGCACCACCCTGCGCTCGATCGCCGGCGTGGGAGCGGCGCTCGCGGTGACGGAGATGCTCGCCGCCGCGGCACCCGGACAAGTGACCTTCTGCATCCTGTTGTTCACCGTCGGGGCCGCCACCCTCCTGCTGCTCACAGCCGCCAACAGCGCGGTGCAGATGACGGCCGACGCGTCGACCCGCGGTCGCATCATGAGTGTGTATCTGGTCGTGTTCATCGGCAGTGGCGCGATCGGCGGGCCAGTGCTCGGGTTCATCGACCAGCGGTTCGGCCCGCAGGTCGGCATGTTGCTCGCCGGGGCGTTGCCGGCAACCGTCACCGGCGTCATCGCCGTTGCTCTCGCCCGACGCCGCGGCCTGCGGCTGCACCTGCGGCTCGACCGGCCCCGGGCGTGGCCCATCACCGTGGTGCCGGCCGGGGGCGGTCCGGCCCGCCGGCCGACTGGCGCGACCCGATCTTGACACCACGACCGGCGTAGTATTACGTATGCACGGATGGCACTTCTCGTCGCGAGCACATTGCTGGGGTAGCGCATGAAGGTTCTTGTCACGGGCGCCGGCGGGCGGATCGGCACGCATCTGTGCCATTTGCTCCTGGCGCAGGGCCACGATGTGCGCGCGTTCGGCGTGGTCGACGATCCGAACCTGCTGGCGTTGGGGCCGGCCGGGGCCGAGGTCGTCACCGGTGATCTCGAGCGCCCGGAAACACTGACCGATGCCGTGTCCGGCGTGGATGCCGTCTGCCACCTCGCCGCAGCGCTCACCACGCATGACGTGAGCGACGACCGGTACGTCGATGTGAATCTGCGCGGCACCTTCAATGTGCTGGAGGCCGCGCGCCGCGGCGCCCCAGACCTGCAACGCTTCGTCTACACGAGCAGCGACGCCGTCTACTGGTCAACCGCGGCGACCGACGGCCCGATCGACGAAACGCACGCCCTGCTTCCCGGCACGGTCTACGGCGCCACCAAGGTCGGCGCCGAGCTGTTGTGCCGCTCGTTCTGGCAGACCTACGGCATCCCGTTCACGACGATGCGTCCAACGGCCACGGCCAACCCCGCCGAACTCATTCGCGCCGACAGCGTGTTCGGACGGCGCTGGTTCCTGCAGTCCGCGATCTCGTGGTACTCCGCCCGGGTGGCGCCGAGCCCGGTCGAGACTTCGCTCCTCACGGCCCTGCTTGCGGCCGACGACGGCACCGAGAAACTGTTCGCGCTCGTCAACCCGGACGGTGTGTCGAGCCTGTCCTCGTTCGGCGACGCGCGCGACGCCGCGGCCGGGATGCGGGCCATGATCGAACCTGCGGCGGCGATCGGCGAGGCCTTCAACATCGGCCCGGCGACACCGCACTCGGACCGGGAGCTGGTCGAGTACATCGGCGAGCGGCTCGGGCTCCCCGTCGTGGAGATTCGACACGCGGCGGCCCGTCCGACCTGGAACATCTCAAGCCAGAAGGCCCAGGACCGGCTCGACTACCGACCGACGCGGAGCGTATTCACCATGATCGACGAGGCCGTTGCCCAGCTCGCCGCGACCGGTGGGCGGCCGGCATGACCGCCGTGATGACCGCGCCGCCCCTGGACGCGAGCACCGCCGACGTCGCCGACGAGCTCGCGGCCACCGTTCGGCGCGCGACGCGGTGGTTGACCGACCAGATGAACCGCAACGGGTCGATCGGCGATCCGCAGGACGGCTTCAAGTACTACCGCGCGCCGTGGGCGTTCGCGCTGTCCGGTGAGATCGACGCCGGCCACGCCATCTGCGGGTGGATCCGGGGCAACCTGCTGACTCCCGACGGTGACCTGTCGGGCCCGCTGCGCAAGCGCATAACCGGGTGGGCTTACTCCGACGCCACGCTCATCGTCGGTGCGCAGATGCTCCACCAGCACGATCTGTCCATCGGACTGATGCCGTCGCTGCTGCGCTGGCAGGACCCGGTGTCGGGCGGCTTCGCCAACGACGGGCGGCCCGACGGCTCGATGAGCGACGAGATGGATATCCCGTACGCCGCCGGTCCGGGCCTCGCCTGCCTGATGACCGGCCGGCTGGACGAAGCCCGGCGAGTGGCCGACTACCTCGACCTCATCTACAGCGCCCAAGCGGAACTGCCCGATCGCTTCTACTGCTTCTGGTCGCGCAGCCAGCAGGCCCTCATTCGCGAAGGCGACGCCGGATTTGAACAGCGGTTCGTCGTCGACAACGGGGCCGACCGAATGCAGCGGTGGACGATCGGCGGCATCGCCGCCGCCTTCCTCTGCCGGCTCTATCTGGCCGACCCGCAGCCGCGCTACCTGGATCTGGCTCGGCGCTATCAAGCGTTCTCCATGAACGCAACGGATGCGCAGTTCTCCTATCCCTCCGCGTGCAAGAGCAGTTGGGGTGCGGCGCTGCTGTATCAGATCACCGGAGAATCGCAGTACCTCGCGTGGCTCGGGCGCTTCGCGTACTGGTACGTCAGCTCGGCCGAGGCCGAGGGTTACTGGCACCCCTGGGTCGAGGAGAGCCTCGGTGACATCATCGAAGTCACGCTCGAGTACGTCATGCACATAGCCACCCTGACGAGTGCGATCAGGGCGCGGCCCACCCCCGACTACAGGTCGCTCGGCGTCGATTCCTGATAGCGCGGCTCGGCGAACACGCGGCGCACCATCGGTTCGAAGGTCTCCACGGGCAGCGTGTCGTAGGCCGGGTCGAAGCTCTCCTGGTCGTATATCTCGCAGAACTCCGCGCAGGCGTCGAACCATTCGTGCCCGCGGAACGCCTCGCGGGCGTTGCGATCACCGCCGTAGAAGTGGGCGTAGTAGTAGAGCTGGAACACGCCGTGGTGCGTGGCGATCCAACGCACCTCGGGTCGGACGAACGGGCGCAGGACGGCACCGATCATCTCGCTGTGCGAGTAGGGCGCGAGGCCGTCACCGATGTCGTGCACGAGCGCCATGACGACGTACTCCTCGTCCCGGCCGTCGCGGTGCGCGCGACTTGCGGTCTGCAGGGAATGTTCGT
>JAOPVG010000297.1 GCA_025966255.1 Jatrophihabitans sp. | reverse complement strand
TCACCGCCACCACTGCACGCGGCCGCGAGCGGCGCGACCGCGAGCAGGGCGCACAGGGTGGCTGCTCGGCGCCGTCCAGGTACGCCGAGCGGCCAGCCAGGTCGGTGTGTGCTCATTTGTGGGACGCCGCTGCGAGGTTGGCCTGCTCGGCCGGACTGGTCGGGTCGACGAAAGCCTGCATGGTCAGCTGCAGCGTCGTCCCGCTCTTCGAACCGGATCCCGACGTCGTGGTATCGCCCTCAGTGAGCTGGGTGATCAAGACCGCCCGCGGCTGCACGGCCTGGAGCTGGGCCAGGAAGTTGTTGAGCGCGGCCGCCGTCCCACTGATCGAGGTTGAGATCGAGAGCCCGTACACGCCGCCCGTGACCGGGGTGGCGGAGGTGGCTCCGGGTGCGGCCGCCGAGGGGCTCGGGGCCGGCGTGCTCGGCGCCGTCGTCCCGGTCGGGGTGTTGGCGGCGACGACGCTGACATCGGTGGGCGGGCCGACGGTGAGCATCTGCACGGTGGTCTGGGTGGAGTTGCCGAGCGACTGCAGCGTGCGCAGGAAGTCGGACAATCCGCTCGTGCTCGGCAACGCCCGCTGAGCTGCGGCGAGCTCCACCCGGTACTTCGCCAGCTGCTTGTTCTGTGCGCGCAGCGTGTTGATGTGGGCCTGCAGGGTCGCCGCTTCCTGGCGGGCGGTTGCGGCCTGCGAATTGACGTCGCTCGTCTGCGACCGCTGCGGGCTGATGAAGAAGAAGTAGCCGATCAGCACCATCAGCGCACCGACGATGCCGCCACCGATGAGCCATAGCCGCTCCGGCTGGGACCTGGGCATGTCAGTTTCCTCCCGGCTGTACCGGAGCGACCGGCGCGGCCGCGTAGCGACCGCCGAGCGCGTCCGAAGTGATCAGAACGTTCACGGTGAACGTCACCTTGCCGCCGAGCGCCGTGACACTGGTGATGAACGGCGCCGTCAGGCCTTTCACCTTCGCCAGCCGGTCGGCGTAGTCCGCGACCGAGCGCTTGTCCTTCGACGTGCCGGCGATCGTCAGGCTGCCCACTTGCTGCCGGCCGGTGCGATTGAGCGCCTCGTAGCCGCCGGTAGCGGCCGGCGCGCCGGCCGCCGCGGCGCTGGCCGCCCCGGCCGTGACAGTGCCGGTGACCTCGGACAGCGCCACGCCGACGGGTGCCGTGGCCCGCAGCGTCGTCAGCATGCTCTTCCACGACAGGTCACCGACCATGAGCCGTTGTAGCTGCGACGTGATGTTCTGGGCCTGCGATTGAGCAGTCACGAGCGGCGCGAATTCGTGCTGTTGGTTCTGCAGCGCTGTAGCGTGATGCTGCAGGTCGGTCAGATCGCTCCGGGCCGACGTGGTCTGCAGGAGCGAGAAGGCGTACCCACCGATGAGCACGACCACCAGGGCCGCGAGCCCCATCAATACCCGTCGGCGCACCACATCGGTGTGCCGGGCGCTGATGATCTCGTCCGGCATCAGGTTGGCGCGGATCGCGACGAATCGCATAGCGTCGTCGATCGGCGGCGGGCTCGGAATATCCGCGTCGGGGATCATCGTCGTAGCCATCAGGTTGCTCCCAACGTGAGACCGATCGAGACCGCGGCTGAGGAACGGAAGCGGCCGAGTACGTCGTGGCGACCGCCCTTGCGGGTGTCGTTCACGCGCTGCAGCGGGTCGGACAGGAAGGCCGGCAGACCGAGTTGCTCGGTGAGTGCTTCGGTCAGTCCGGGCAGCAGCGCCCCACCCCCGACGAGCGCGAGACGCTTCACCCGCGCGTCCGGGTTGGCCGCCGCGAAGTAGTTGAACGAGCTGCGGATCTCGGTGATCAACGGCCGGATCGCCTCGGCGACGACCTCCGCGCTCTCGGCGTTCCCACCGTCCTCGTCGCGCTTGAGTCCGACGCGACACTTGATCGTCTCGGCCTCGGCACTCGTGATGCCGAGGCGGCTCGCGACCATCTTGGTGATCTCCGCGCCGCCGCGGGGCACGGAGCGAACGATCTTCGGGACGCCGTCGGTGTGCACGATGATGTTGGTGCCGTTCGCCCCGATGTCGAGCAACGCCTCGGTGTCGTTCGCGAGATGCGCCGACGCGCGCAGCGCGGCGAAGCAGGCGAGGTCGACCTGCGCCACGTGCAAGCCGGCAGCTTCGACGGCGCGCACCGTTTCGATCACCGCTTCCTTGGGAGCGGCGACGACCAGGCCGTGCACGGTGTCCTTCTTGCCCGGCTTCTCGAGTGGGTAGAAGTCGAGGACGGCCTGCTCGACGGGCAGCGGCAATGCGTCGCGGACCAGGAACGGCAACGCTTGCCGGAGCTCCTTCGGCGGCAGATTGGATACGTCGATCTCGCGGACGATCACCTGCGCGTGCGACACACCGAGCACGACGTGTTTCGACGTGAAGCTGTGTGACGTCCAGAGCTGGCGCAGCGCCGAGGTGACCGCCTTGTCGTCCTTGACGACGCCGCCGACAACCGCGCCTGGAGGCAAGAACGCCTGGCCGAAGTTGTTGATCACCGGACGGTCCTTGACGATGGTCGCCTCGACGGCCCGGATCGACGTGGATCCGATGTCGAGGCCGATGAGCGTGGTGGCGGGCACGGGGGAACTCCTTCGGTGGTCAGACGGTGAGCAGCGATCCGTACCAGCCGGTGACTGGTGCGGTGACGAAGACGGAGATCAGGGCGGCGGCGATGAGGCAGGGCCCGACCGGGACCGCCATGTTGCGGGCGCCGCGCTTGGTGGCAATGGCGGCGGCGCCGCCGATGCCGGCGATGACGAAGCTGCCGAACACGCCGACGAGCAGCGCGCCCCACGACAGCCAGCCGAGGTAGAGGCCGAGCAAGCCGGCGAGCTTCACGTCGCCGAAGCTGAGGCCGTTCGGATAGGCGAGGGCCAGGGCGAAGTACAGGGTGAGCAGGCCGACCATGCCGATCAGGCCCCGCTCGCCGGCCCACAGGTCGGACTGCACCGCGCCGGCCGGCATGAGCAGCAGCACGCTGATCACGTAGGACGGCAGCACGATCGAGTCCGGGAGCCGCCGCACGTCGAAGGAGATCATCGCCAACGCCACGGCGATCGACGCGAAGTAGAGATACGCGGGCAGCTGCAGCGTCAAGCCGAAGTGCAGCGCGATCGCGGCGAACAGCACGCCGGTGCCGGCCTCGACGAGCGGATAGCGCGCGCTGATCCGGACGTGGCAGCAGGCGCAGCGGCCGCCCAGCACCAGCCAGCTCAGCACCGGAACGTTGTGCCGGGTCTTGATCGGGGCGTCGCACTTCGGGCAGTGCGACGCCGGAAAGACGATCGACTCCTCGCGCGGCACCCGGTAGATGACGACATTGAGGAACGAGCCGATGGCGAGTCCCAGTACCCCCATCAGCACGACGAACGGCCACGGCGTGATCACGGGCTGCTCGAGATGCTGACGACGTTCCAGATCCGGGAGTTGCTGCCGCCGGTGGCCGGCGGCGCGTAGGGCAGACCCGAGT
>JAOPVG010000033.1 GCA_025966255.1 Jatrophihabitans sp. | reverse complement strand
ACGGCGGCCGACGGCGCGTCGCTGTACACCCAGGACTTCACGTCGCCGAGCGCCCTCGACGAATTCGTCAACCTGCCGAACCCGCCGGTGAACTCGGTGGTGTCGGCCTCGGCCCGACCGGCCGGATCGACGGATGCCGCCAAGATCGTCGATCTCACCGCGCAGGCGACGGGGTCCGGCACCTGGCAGGTCCCCGCAGGCGACTGGACCGTCGACACGTTCTCGAAGACCTACCTCGACGGCGACAACGGCTACCTCGACCTGATGGACCCGCAGGCTACCCAGCGCCTCATGGACATCGTCCCGGGCGAGTACTACCGCCGCTTCCCGTGGGCGTTCGGATCGGTGCTGAAGGGCTTCTGGGACGACGAGCCGTACATCCCGTCCGCGACCGCGCACTTCAACACGTTCCCGTGGACGCCGGGGTTGCCGACGACGGTCGCCGGCGCCGGTGCCGCCCTGGGTCCGGCGCTGTCGGCCGCCTATGACGACCTCGGTCGCAGCGGACGGGTCCTGCGTGGCAAGTACTGGCAGTCGGTCTCGGATCTGTTCGCCCGCTCGTACTACAAGGTGCAGGGCGACTGGATGGCGGCGCACCACGTCGGCTTCATCTCCAACCCGCTCTGGGACGAATATGGCCCGGCCGAGCAGGTCAAGAGCACCGGGGATCTGAGCAAGGACAACCAGTGGGCGCAGGTCCCGGGAACGGACGTCATCTTCAATCAGTACCAGCCCGGTGGCCGCACGATGCTGCCCCGCTACCCGGCCAGCGCCGCCCACCAGAACGGCGCCGACAAGGTGCTGCTCGAGAGCTTCGGCGGCCACGGTTGGGACACCGACCCGCAGTACATGCAGGCCACTCTCGGCGCCTTCGCCGTGCGGGGTATCAACCTCAATGCGCTGCATGCGCTGTGGACGGATCCGAACAACGTCGTCTACCCGACCCAGTTCGAAGGCATGAATCCGTGGTGGAACCAGTCGAATCCGCTCAACGACTGGATCGGTCGCATCGACTACGTCGCCTCCGGGCAGGCGGTGGCGCCGACGGCGTTGATCGTGCCGGAGCAGGCGTCCCAAGCGTGGCCGGACGGCGCCGCCGCCGCGGCGATCGATACGCACTTCACGGCTGCCAACAACGCGCTCGAGGACGCCCAGACGGACTTCGACCTGCTGCCGGACGCGGCGCTGTCCGGCGACCCGGCGGTGCGCACACCGGCCCGGGTCTCGCACGGCGCGCTGGCAGTCGGAGACCAGCGGTACCGGCTGGCCGTGCTGCCACAGACGCCGACGATCAGCGTCGCGACCGTGTCGACGTTGACGTCGTTCGTGCGCTCGGGCGGCACGCTGGCGGCGATCGGGACCTTGCCCGCCGAGGAGACCGACGGGCACGACCCCGCGTTGGCGGCCGCACTCAGAGAACTGTTCGCGGCCGGTCCGAACGCCGCCACCAGTCTCGGTAGCGGGCGGGCGGTACGGATCGCGACGCCGGCCGGCCTCGCCGCTGCCACCACGGCCGCGGGCGTCGCGGCGGCGCAGCTCTCGCCGGCGGCGCCGGCCGTCCGGGTGCTGCGGGTGAAGACGGGGAACCAGACCGCGTTCCTGATCAACAACGAGTCGGGTACCGCGGTGCACACCGCGGCCACGTTCCCGGTGTCCGGGCGTCCGCAGACGTGGGACCCGCGCACCGGTGCGACGGTGACTGCGCCGGCCTACGAGGTCGGCGCGGCTGGTACCACGGTGCCGCTGACGCTGCAGCCGTACGAGACAACCATCGTCGTCGTCGACCCGAAGGCCCCGGTGTCGGCTCCGCACCTCGTGCTGGGCGGAGAACCGGTCACCGATCTTCAGGTGCACCGGGACGCGATGACCGGCCGGTTGTTGGTGGCCGGGGACCAGCCCGTCCACCTGGTCGGACAGTCGGGGTCGACGTACTTCGGCGGCGAGGCCCCGGCCGTCGCCGGTCTCGACCCGCTGCGCTTGGACGGCGACTGGTCGGTGCAGCTCGAGAAACCCGGCGCCGTCGAGACGGCGCAGCCGCTGAGATCATGGACCACGACCGACCCCGGCTACACCGGCGCCGCGACCTATCGACGCAGCTTCGACGTGCCCGCCGGAGCGCTCCGCGATCGACGCTGGACGCTCGACCTCGGCGACGTCGGCTCGGCGGCCCAAGTGGTCGTGAACGGCCACGCCTTCGATCCGGTGTTGTGGAAGCCGTACGAACTCGACGTCACGAGCGCGCTCGTCGAGGGCTCGAACACGATCTCGGTCCGCGTCACCAACACCCTCGCGAACACGCATGGGATCGCGAAGGCGTCCGGCCTGCTCGGACCGGTGACGTTGACCCCCGCGCAGTGGGTGCCGTTCCGGTTGCCCGCGGCACCCCACGCCGGCTTGGTCTCGATCACCCCGGAGGCATCGGTTCAGGTGGCGCCCGGCCAGACCGTGTCGGTGCCCGTCATCGTGCGGCGGTACGGCGGGACCGGTGGCCCGGTGCCGGTGAGCGCGCAGGCGTCGGCCGGGCTCACCGTGGCCTTGTCGTCGCCCGCGCCGTACGTGGGGCGCAACGACGCCACCACGCTGACGATGTCGGTCACCGCAACCACGAGCGCCTCGGTTCCCGGCTCGGGCTCGGTCACTCTGAACGCGGCCGGCGCCGACTACACCGTGCCGGTGCACCTCGAACTCGCGTCGCGTTTCGGCGTCGCGTCCGCGTCCTCGACGTACGACGGGCATCCCGTGGCGAGCGTGAACGACGGCGACCTCAGCTCGGCCGGTTGGGACCAGGGCCAGGGCTGGAACGACGCAACGATCGACGCGTTCCCGGACTCGGTGACGGTCACCTTCGCCGCGCCCGCGCCGATCAGCGACGTCACCCTCTACACGCTGGACTCGAGCGCGTATCCGGCCACGCAGGAGGGCGTCCTCGACGTCGATCTCGAGGTCTTGGTCGACGGTTCCTGGACGACGGTCGGGACGATCCGCAACAACGCCTCCGGGCACATGTCGGCGACGTTCCCCGCGGTGCGAGCCAGCGCGGTGCGCGCGACCATCCTCAACGCGCGTGATCACTACAGCCGGGTGATCGAGCTCCAAGCTCGCCCGTAGTCGAAGATCGCGCGCCGATCACGGTCGCTGGCGATTCCTCCCGGGTTGGCCGCATTCGGCCATCCTGTTCGGCCGCTCTTGTCCGTTTCGCTCTGGTGTCATCCAATGACGATTGAAACGATTTACAAACGAAGCGGGCGGTGGGTCGGATGGGCATCCGGACAAGGTCGGTAACAGCGCTCGGCGCCACCCTGGCGGCGGTGATCGCGCTCGCTCCGGTGACCCAGGCGAAGCCGCAGCAGCAGGCGGCCCGGTCGAGCGCCCAAGCGCCGACCCACCTGCGGGTGAGCGGCCAGGCCACTGACGCGCTCGTCGACACCGCCCGGCCCACGCTGTCGTGGACGGTCGAGGACTCCGGCCGGGGCGAGGCGCAGACCGCGTACGAGGTGCGGGTCACCGACCTTCCGGCTGACCGCGATCAGCCCGGCGTGCCGGTCTGGGACTCCGCGCAGGTGTATTCGGCCACCTCGACCGGCGTCGCCTACCGCGGGCCCGCGCTGCAGGCCGACCACACCTACGAGTGGTCCGTGCGTACCTGGAACAAGGAGGGTCGGGGCTCGGCGTGGTCGTCCGCGCAGCGCTTCGACGTCGGCCTGCTCGGCGTGGCCGATTGGACCGCCGCGTGGCTGCAGATTCCTGACGGTGCGCTGGCCCGGCGCTCGTTCGAGCTGCCGAAGGGGGTCGTGCGCGCCCGCCTCTACATCGGCGCCCAGGGCCTCGTCGTGCCGCACCTGAACGGTGCCCCCGTCGATCCCAAGCGGGTGTTGGACTCATCGATCACCGACTACGCGAAGCGGGTCGTCTACCGCACCTTCGACGTCACCGACCAGCTGCACCAGGGTCGCAACGCGCTGGCCGTCACCGTCGGCCAGGCGCAGCACCCAGGCGCCCCGACCTTCATTGCCCAGCTCAGCGTCACCTACCGCGACGGCACGCACGCGACGATCGCGACCGACGGGAACTGGAAGACCGCCGCCGGGCCCGTCACGAAGGACGACTTCTACTACGGCGAGAGCTACGACGCCCGCAAGCAGATCGCCGGGTGGGACACCGCAGCCTTCGACGACAGCGCCTGGACGGCCGTGCCGGTGTACGCGCCGGTGGCCAAGGCCACCAGCCTGGCGCTGAACCAGCCGGTGACCGCGCTGGACGAGACGGCCTGTTGCGGTTGGTCGCGCGCTGCGCTCGTCGACGGCATCGACATGTCCACCGGCCAGAGCGAGGGCTACCACTCGGGCACCGCGTCGAGCGCACTCACCCCGAAGTGGGTGCAGGTCGATCTCGGCCGGTCCCAGGACATCGCCGGCATCACGCTCTTTCCGGCCCGTCCCACCAATGACCCGGCCGGCGACTTCCCGGGTGCCGGCTTCCCGGTGCGTTACCTGGTGCAGGTCAGCGATGATCCAACGTTCGGCACCGCCACCACGGTGGTCGATCGCACCGGCAGCGACCAGCCCAACCCGGGCACGGCGCCGGTGCCGTTCACCACGTCCGGGACCGGCCGGTACGTGCGGGTCACCGCCACCGTGCTGCCGTGCCGGGATACGAGCTGCACGTTCCGGCTGGCCGAGCTCGGCGTGTACGGGCCACACCCGACCCAGACGTTCGGCCTGACCCACCTCGAGGCCGACACCACCCCGCCGACGCGGATCGTCGACACCGTCGCCCCCAAGAAGACGACCACGCCTGCGAGCGGCGTCATGGTCTACGACTTCGGACAGAACTACGTCGGGCAGGTGACCCTGCGGGCATCCGCGCCGGCCGGCACCACCGCCACGATCACGAAGGGCGAGCTGCTCGACTCGGCCGGCCGGGTGACTACGTCCAACATCAGCTTCTCGTCGACGGACACCGGCCGGCAGAAGGACGAGTACACCTTCGACGGCTCCGGCACCCAGACGTGGACGCCGACGCTGAACTACGCCGGCTTCCGCTATGCCGAGGTCACCGGCCTGCCGGCCGGTACCAAGATCAGCGTGGTCGCCGATGTGATCCACACCGACGTCGCCACGACCGGCTCGTTCACCACGTCCGATCCGCTGTTGAACCAGATCCAGGGCGCGCTGGTGCAGACGCAACTCAACGACCTGCAGGGCATGCCGCTCGACTGTCCGACGCGGGAGAAGCGCGGGTGGCTCGGCGACGCGGGTGACACCGACGCCGAGGCCCTGGCCAACCTGGACATGCAGTCGCTCTACTCGAAGTGGCTCGGTGACATCCGCACCAGCATCAACCCCAACGGCAGCGTGCCGTCGGTGTCGCCGGACCAGGGCGAGGGGGATCGGTTCTACACCGACCCGGCGTGGGGCACCGCGTTCCCGCAGATCGTCTGGGACAGCTACACCCAGTACGGCGACCGCACGGTGCTGCGCCAGAACTACGCGCAGGTGAAGAACTGGGTCGACTACCTCGCCACGATCAGCGACGCCAACCACATCGTGGTGAACGCGCCGGGCTCGTGGGGCGACGACTGGCTCGCGACGGTGAGCACGCCGCACGTGTACTTCCAGACGCTGTTCTACCTGATCGACAGCCGGCTGCTCGCCAACATTGCCGCGGCGCTCGGCAACACCGCCGACGCGGCCAAGTACCGGCAGCTGGCCACCGACATCACGACCGGCTTCACCAACAAGTACTTCGACGCCGCGCACGACACGTACGGCACCGGAACCCAGTTGTCGTACGCGATGCCGCTCGCGCTCGGGATCGTGCCGGCCGGTCATGAGTCGGCCGTTGTCGCGAAGCTCGTCGCCGACATCGTGTCCCACAACAACCACGTCACCACCGGATTCGTGGGGACGACCTACGTCTACCAGGCGCTCGCGAAGTACCACCGCAACGACATTGCCCTCGCGATCGCCCAGCGCACCGACTACCCGAGCTTCGGCTACATGCTGGCCAAGGGACCCGGCACGATCTGGGAGAAGTGGGTGGACTCCTCGGCGCCCGACGGCACGTCGTCCAAGGACCACATCGGCCTGGCCGGTTCGATCGGGCAGTGGTACTACCAGCAGCTCGCCGGGATCCAGCCGGGGACGGCCGGCTTCCGCACCTTCACGCTCGCGCCGTCGGTGGTGGGCAACCTGAGCCACGTCAGTGCGCAGCAGCAGACGGTGCGCGGGACGATCGCCAGCGCGTGGCGCGTCAACGGCGACACGCTGACCTACCACGCGCAGGTACCGGTCGGGTCGACCGCGACGATCAAGCTGCCGCTGCCCGGTGGCGCCGCGTCGACCGTCCGCGAGGGCGGGTACACGGTGTTCACCGGTGGACACGCGGCTGACGCCGACCCGGGCCTCACGGTGCACAAGGTCGCCAATGGCGCGCTGACGATGACGGCCGGGTCGGGCGACTACACGTTCACCGTCCGCGCCCCGCGGACGCCGGTCACCCAACTCGCGGTCACGTCGACCGGCAGCCCGGCACCGATCACGGCGGGCCACGGCGGCGACATCCCGGTGCTCGTCGAGGGGCACTCGACCAGCGGAGGGTCCGCGCAGCTGAGCGCGGTCGTCCCCAGTGGTTGGACGGCGCAGGCGACGCCGGCGAAGGTCGCCCTGACCTCCGGCGAAACCGCCACGCTCGCCACAGTTCACGTGACCGTCCCCAGCGGCGCCACGGGCGGGGTCCATCCGGTGACGGTGACGGCCCGCGCGCCGGACGGCACCGTTGCTGGTTCGACGGTGGACGTGCTCGTGTTCGGCGGTTGGCCGGCCGGCACCACTGCGGCGGCGTCGAGCGAGCACGCGCCGAACGTGGTCAACGGCGCCACCCGCACGTACGTCGCGGCCAACGCGATCGACGGGGACCTCGCGACCTTCTGGAACGACGACACGGCTGGGCAGTCCCCCGACACGCTCACCGTGACAAGCCCGGCGGCTACTCAGCTGACCGGAGTCGGGTTCGCGTCCATGAGCGACGGCGTACCGACGGCATTCACAGTGCAGACCTGGGATGGAGCGCAATGGGTGACGCAGACCGAGGTGACCGGCAACTCCGCGGTGTACCGATGGATTCCCTTCCCGGCGGCGGTGACGACGACGCAGGTGCGACTCGTCGTGACCGCCACCCAGGACAGCTTCAGCCGGGTCGCGGAGCTCACGCCGTGAACCGCCGAACGGTAGGTGCGCTGGTCGGTGTGAGCCTGGCCGTCGCCGGGCTCAGCGCCGCCGTCCCGTCGGCGTCGGCGTCGGTCCGCTCGGCGGCGGCGGGCGTGGCCGACCACCCGGCGAAGCCGGCCGCGAACCCGTGGGACAAGTACAACTACGCGCCCGCGAGTCGGACGGTCGCCGCGACGACGATCTACCGCACCACCGGTTCAGTATCGGCGCCGACGGCGGTGCTGCACGGCCAGCCGACCACGCTGCACGGCGCCGGCTCGTCGATCACGCTCGACTTCGGCAAGGAGGTCGGCGGGATCGTCACCGTCCACGCCGCGTCGTCCACCGCTGCCGGGCAGCGGCTGGG
>JAOPVG010000270.1 GCA_025966255.1 Jatrophihabitans sp. | reverse complement strand
CGCCGTACAGGACGCGTCCTTCTCGGTCGCCGAGGACTCGATCACCGCGCTCATCGGCCCGAACGGCTCCGGCAAGACGACCCTGTTCAACGTCATCACCGGTTACCTGCGGCCCGACCGGGGCAGCATCCGGTTCGCCGGACGGGACGTCACCGGCGCCAAGCCGGCGGCGCTGTACCGGCACGGTTTGTCACGGACCTTCCAGCAGGCGCGGGTCTTCTCGCACCTGACCGTGCAGGAGAACCTCGTCGTAGCGGGGGGGTTCACGTGGACCCAGCTGTTCGGGCGCCGCGTCAGTGCTCGTGACGCCGCCCGCGCCGGAGAACTGCTCGCCGAGTTCCGACTCGACCACATTGCCGACCTGTACGCCAGCGAGCTGTCCTACGGGCAGCGCAAGCTGCTGGAGTTTGCGGCGGTGCTGATGAGCAAACCGAAGCTGGTCCTGCTGGACGAGCCGACCGCGGGCGTCAAACCGGTGCTGATCGAAACGAAGGAGCAGCACATCCGCGACCTGAACGCCACAGGCATCACGTTCCTCATCGTCGAGCACGACATGAACTTCGTGATGCGGCTCTGCGATCCGGTGATCGTGCTGGACCAGGGCCAGGAGATCTTCGTGGGCCCGCCGGACGAGGTACAGCGCAATCCGGCCGTCCTCGACGCATACCTGGGAGCATGATGAGCAGTCCGATCCTGACCCTACGGTCGGTGGTGGCCGGCTACGGCGCCGGCGACATCCTCAAGGGCGTCGACCTCGAGGTCGCACCTGGCACTGTCACCTGCCTGATCGGCCCGAACGGCGCCGGCAAGAGCACCGTGCTCAAGTGTGTAAGCGGCCTGCTGCGCCCGCGTAGCGGGACGGTGAGCTTTCGCGGCGAGGAGTTGAACAAGCTCGCGCCGCGGGACCGCTTGCTGCGCGGCATCGTGCACGTCCCGCAGGACCGCAGCCTCTTCCCGGCCATGACGGTCTGGGACAACCTGCTGATGGGCGGGTACGCGATGCCCGACCAGAAGGAAGTCCGCCGTCGCGTCGAGGCCGCCGCCGATGTCTTCGCCATCTGTCGGGAGCGCGCCCGCGAGCCGGCCGGATCACTGTCCGGCGGGGAGCAAAAGCAGGTGGAACTTGCCCGCACCCTGGTGCTCGATCCAGGGCTCATCCTGCTCGACGAGCCGTCGATCGGTCTCGACCCGAAGTCGCGGACGCAGGTGTTCGCCAGCATCCGGCGCTTGGCCGAGCAGGGCCGCACCGTTCTGCTCGTGGAGCAGAATGCCCGCTCGGGGCTCGCCGCGTCCGATTTCGGTGCGGTGTTGGAGACGGGTGTCGTGCGGTTGGTCGACCGGGGCGCCGATCTGCTGACCAACCCCGAGGTCGCCCGCCTCTATCTGGGTGGCAACGCCCACTCGTCCTTGTCCAGCGCTGCCGCCGCGTCGTCGCCCGGCCGCTGACCGAATCACGTCGAAGGAGATCCGTTGAGCACATCGCTGCCCCGCGTCGGTTGGATCGGCACCGGCCGCATGGGCTTTGCCCTCGCCGGCCGGCTGCTGGACGCCGGCTATGACCTCGCCGTCTACAACCGCACCCGGGCGAAGGCCGAGCCGCTCGCCGAGCGCGGCGCCAAGGTCGTCGACACACCGGCCGACCTCGCTGACCGCGACGTCGTCTTCATCATGGTCTCCGCGCCGGCGGACCTCGCCGCCGTGACCAGCGGCGAGGGTGGTCTGCTCACCCATCCAGAGGTCGCGCCCCAGGTCGTCGTCGACTCGTCGACGGTCTCGACCGAGGCCTCCGCGCAGGTACGGGAAGAGGCCGCGCGGCGGGGGACGCAACTGCTCGCCGCGCCGGTAAGCGGCAACCCGAAGGTGGTCCGCTCGGGCAAGCTGACCCTCGCCGTGTCCGGGCCGCGCGATGCGTTCGACGAGGTGCAGCCGCTGCTCGCATGCCTGGGCCGTGGGGTGACCTACGTCGGCGAGGGCGAGGTGGCCCGGCTGGTCAAGATCTGTCACAACGTGTTCCTCGGCGTGGTGATGCAATCACTGGTAGAGATCACGCTGCTGGCCGAGCAGGGCGGGACCACCCGCGCCGCTTTCCTGGAGTTCCTCAACGATTCGGTGATGGGGTCGACCTTCAGCCGATACAAGTCGCCCGCACTGGTGAACCTCGACTTCACGCCGACGTTCACGATGCCGCTGTTGAGCAAGGACTTCGACCTCGGTCTCGCCGCCGCACACGACCTGGCGGTGCCGATGCCGCTCGCGGCGGCGGCGGCACAGCTCGTCGCGTCGGCGGTCGGTGCCGGGCACGTCGACGAGGACTTCGCGACGCTGATCCTCGAGCAGGCGCGGCGGTCGGGCGTCACCCTCCAGTCGGAGCACGTCGCGGTCGATGACGGCCTCACGCCGGAAGCGGCACCGCAGTGACCACTGCTCGTCCGCTGGCCGCGCCGGGCCACATGGGCGTGGACTACGAACAGCGGGTCGACTTCGACCGGCTGCGCCGCTACCGGCTCGACCGGGCCCGCACGGCGCTCGCGGCAAGTGAATGCGGTGCGCTGCTGCTGTTCGACTTCTACAACATCCGCTACACGACGCAGACGTGGATCGGCGGCGCGCTCGGCGACAAGATGACGCGCTACGCGCTTCTGACCCGCTCGGGCGAACCGATGCTCTGGGACTTCGGCTCGGCCGCGCGGCACCACCGGCTGTACTCGCCGTGGCTCGAGCCCGAGAACTGTCACGCCGGCATGCTCGGGCTGCGCGGCGCCATCGCGCCTTCTGCCGGATTGATGGAAGCGGCGGTCCGACAGATCCGCGCACTCCTTGAGGACGCCGGACTGGCCGACGAACCGGTCGGCGTGGACATCGTCGAGCCGGCGTTCCTGTTCGAGATGCAGCGGCAGGGTCTCGTCGTGGTGGACGCCCAGCAGTTGATGCTCGATGCGCGGGTGATCAAGTCCGAGGACGAGATCATGCTGCTGACCCAGGCCGCGGCCATGGTCGACGGCGTCTACCAGGACATCGTCGAGGCGCTGAAGCCGGGCATACGCGAGAACGAGATCGTCGCGCTCGCCAACAAACGCCTCTACGAGATGGGTTCGGACCAGGTCGAGGCGATCAACGCGGTCAGCGGGGAGCGGTGCAACCCGCATCCGCACAACTTCTCCGACCGGCTGATCCGCCCGGGTGACCAGGCGTTCTTCGACATCATCCACTCCTTCAACGGCTACCGGACCTGCTACTACCGCACGTTCAGCGTGGGCAGCGCGACCGCGAGTCAGCAGGACGCGTACACCAAGGCCCGGGAGTGGATGGACGCCGCGATCGAGGCGGTGAAGCCCGGCGTCGGCACCGACCAGGTCGCCGCAGTCTGGCCGGCCGCGCAGAAGTTCGGGTTCGCCAACGAGATGGACGCCTTCGGGCTGCAGTTCGGGCACGGGCTCGGGCTCGGACTGCACGAGCGCCCCATCATCTCCCGTCTGAACAGCATGACCCACCCGGTCGAGCTGGAGGTCGGGATGGTCTTCGCACTCGAGACGTATTGCCCCGCATCCGACGGCTTCTCCGCCGCCCGCATCGAGGAGGAGGTCGTGGTCACTCCCGACGGGCCGCGCATCCTCACGCTCTTCCCCGCGCAGGACCTCGTCATCGCAAACCCGTACTGAATGTGCTCAACGGAAAGGCCCAACCAATGACCGCGACGATCGCCGAACTCCTCGGCGGTGTTCCCACTGAACTGCACATCGGCGGGAAGGACGTGCCGTCCGCGGACGGTGCCCGCTTCGACGTCGTCGATCCAGCGAACGGCGAGGTGATCGCGTCCGTCGCCGACGGCAGTGTCGTGGACGCGCTGGCCGCCGTCGATGCCGCCGCTGTCGCCGCGGCGGACTGGGCGGCCACGGCACCACGCCATCGCGCCGAGGTGCTGCGCGTCGCGTTCGAGGCGATGACCGACGAGGCCGACGACTACGCGCACCTGATCTCGCTGGAAAACGGCAAGGCGCTGGCGGACGCGCGCGGCGAGGTGGCCTATGCCGCCGAGTTCTTCCGCTGGTACGGCGAGGAGGCTGTGCGGCTGGCCGGCTCGTTGGCCGTCGCCCCGTCCGGGACCAACCGGATCATGGTCATGCACCAACCGGTCGGCGTCTGCGTGCTGGTGACCCCGTGGAACTTCCCGGCCGCGATGGCCACGCGCAAGATCGGCCCCGCGCTGGCGGCCGGCTGCACCGTCGTCCTCAAGCCGGCCAGCGACACGCCGCTGACGGCGCTCGCGATGGCGCGCACTCTCGAGTCGGCCGGCGTTCCGCCCGGCGTGGTGAACGTCCTGCCGGCGCGGCGCTCGGGTGCCGTGGTATCGGCAATGCTGCACGACCCCAGGGTGCGCAAGCTGTCCTTCACCGGATCGACCGAAGTCGGCCGGGTGCTGCTGCGCGAGGCGGCGGACCGGGTCCTGAACACCTCGATGGAACTCGGTGGGAACGCCCCGTTCCTGGTCCTCGCCGACGCCGACCTCGACGAGGCGGTCGAGGGCGCGATGGTCGCCAAGATGCGCAACGGGGGCGAGGCGTGCACGGCGGCGAATCGGTTCTACGTACACGCGTCGATCGCGGACGATTTCGGCCGTCGGCTCGCCGACCGGATGGCCGGTCTGACACTCGGCCCGGGAACCGACCCGCAGACCCGGATCGGGCCGCTCATCAACGCCGACGCGGTCGACAAGGTCGACTCGCTCGTCCGGGACGCGATCGATCGCGGCGCGCACTGCCTCACCGGGGCCCGGCGTCCGGAGCGTCCGGGCTGCTATTACGAGCCCACCGTTCTCGCCGGTGTTCCTGAGGACTCGGTGATCCTGCGCGAGGAGATATTCGGCCCGGTCGCGCCGATCGTCACCTTCGACGACGAGGACGTCGCGATCGAACTCGCCAACGCCACTGAGTTCGGGCTGGTCGCCTATGTCTACACCCGCGATCTCGCTCGCGGGCTGCGCGTCAGCGAACGTCTGGAAAGCGGCATGGTCGGGCTCAACCGCGGCGTCGTGTCCGATCCGGCTGCGCCATTCGGCGGCGTCAAGCAGAGCGGCATCGGTCGCGAGGGCGGTCATGAGGGGGTGCTGGACTACACCGAGTCCAAGTACGTGGCCGTGCAATGGTGAGCGTCGGCCTGCCCGGGCTGACGGGCGTCGACCATATCGGGTTGACCGTGCCCGACCTGGACGAAGCGCACCGATTTCTGACCGGGGTCATTGGGTGCGAGTACCTGTACAGCCTGGGCCCGTACCGCCACGACGACAGCGACTGGATGCGTGTACACCTCGCCGTCGATCCCCGCGCGGTGATGCGTCAGCTGCACTTCTACCGCTGCGGTGGTCAGGCGGTCTTCGAGGTGTTCGAGTACTGCGCCCCGGAGCAGCGCACCGAGGTGCCGCGCAACAGCGACGTCGGTGGACATCACGTCGCGCTCTACGTCACCGATCTCGATGTCGCGATCAAGCACCTGACCGCCAACGGCGTCACCGTGCTCGGCGATCCGACCGCGAGCAGCGGCCCGAGTGAGGGGCAGCGCTGGGTCTACTTCCTCGCGCCGTGGGGCATGCAGTGGGAGCTCGTGTCCTATCCGGGCGGTAAGGCGTTCGACCGGCAGGAGCAACCTCGATGAGCGAACATCGCCGGCTCGATCAGGCAGTTCCCTGGACCGAACTCGTCGTCACCGACGCGGACTGGGATGCCGCCGACCCGCAGCTGCTCACCGGCATGCTCGGCCAGCTCATCGTGATCCGGACGTTTGAGGAGTACGTGCTTGAGCTGGCGAACGCCGGCCTGGTGCACGGCCCGGCCCACTCGAGCATCGGGCAGGAAGGCGGTGCGGTCGGCTCGGCCTACTCGCTCACGACCGAGGACACCGTCAATGGCTCGCACAGGGGGCACCACCAGTTCCTCGCGAAGGTGCTGGGCCACGTCGAGCCCAAGGGCATCGACCCCACTCGGCCGTATTCGGACGAGGTTCGGGCGGTGCTGCTGCGCAGCCTGGCCGAGATCTGCGGGCTGGATCGCGGCTTCAGCCACGGTCGGGGCGGCTCCATGCATCTGCAATGGAAGGAGGCCGGCGCCATCGGCACCAACGCGATCGTCGGCGGTGGCGTGCCGCTCGCGGCCGGCTCGGCCTGGGCGCACCGGCACGCCGGTACCGATGCCGTCGCGGTGACCTATTTCGGCGACGGCGCGATCAACATCGGGTCGACGCTGGAGACGTTCAACCTCGCGGCGGCCTGGAAGCTGCCACTGTGCTTCTTCGTCGAGAACAATCTGTACGCGGTGTCGACGAACGTCGCCGAGGTGACCGCTGAGCCGCGGCTGTCCGCGCGCGGGCCCGGCTTCGGCATCCCGAGCTGGAAGGTCGACGGCATGAACCCGCTCGCCGTCCACCTGACCATGCAGGAGGCCCTCGTGCATATGCGGGCCGGCGGCGGACCGACGCTGATCGAAGCCGACGTGTATCGCTATTTCCACCAAAACGGTTCCTTTCCCGGAAGCGCGTTCCGCTATCGCGGCAAGGAGGAGGAAGCGGAGTGGCGCGCTCGTGACCCGATCCTTCAACTGCGCGGGCACCTCGAGCGACGGGGCATCCTCGACGCAGCCGAGATCGACGCAGCGATCGTCCAGGCCACAGACCTGCTCGAGGACATAGGTTCCGAACTACTCGAGCCGCTACCCGGCGGCAAGCCGGGGGAGCGGCGGATCCGGCCGTCCGAATGGCCGGATCCGGCCTTCGTGGACGTCGGTGTTCGGGGCGACCTGTCCGAACTCGCCGACGCCCGCGTCGCCGACCGGGACACGTTCACCGGCGCGATCACCGAGATGAAGTTCATCGACGCCGTATCCGGGGTGATGGGCCGCCGGATGGCTACCGACGACCGGATCGTCGTCATGGGAGAGGACGTCCATCACCTCAACGGCGGCACCAACGGCGCGACGCGGGGGCTGGCCGAAGCGCATCCGGAACGGGTGCTGGGCACGCCGATCAGCGAGAACGCCTTCACCGGTCTCGGCGGCGGTATCGCGCTCGACGGCCGGTTCCGGCCCGTGGTCGAGTTGATGTATGCCGACTTCATGTGGGTCGCGGCCGACCAACTGTTCAACCAGATCGGCAAGGCTCGGCACATGTTCGGCGGTGCGGACGCCGTGCCGCTCGTCCTGCGCAGCAAGGTGGCGATGGGCACCGGCTACGGGTCCCAGCACTCCGGCGATCCGGCCGGCATCTTCGCGACCGCGCCGGGCTGGCGCATCGTCGCGCCGTCGACCCCGTTCGACTATGTCGGTCTGATGAACAGCGCCCTGCGCTGCGCGGATCCGGTGGTCGTCCTCGAGCACGTCGACCTCTACACATCGGTGGGCGACGGTCCGGTCGACGACTTCGACTACTGCCTGCCGGTCGGTCGAGCGGCGGTGCGCCGGGAGGGTCGCGATGTCACGGTGCTGACCTACCTCGCGATGACCGCATACGTCCTCGACGCGGTGCGGTCGGTCGGAACCGTCGACGCCGAGGTCATCGACCTGCGCTGGCTGGACCGGGCCAGCCTGGACTGGGAGACGATCGGCGCGAGCATCCGCAAGACGAACCGGGTACTCATCGCCGAGCAGGGCCCACGGGGCACGTCATACGGCGGGTGGCTCGCCGACGAGATCCAGCGGCGCTTCTTCGACTGGCTCGACCATCCGATCGAACGGGTCACCGGCGGCGAGGCGTCGCCGAGCATCAGCAAGGTGTTGGAACGCGCGGCGATCGCTCAGGCCGATGAGGTAGCCGCTGCGCTGCAGCGCGTCCCGGGTCGGGCCGATGGCTGATCTGCTCCGCATGCCCGAGGTGGCGGCGAACACGACGGGCGCGCTGGTCGCCGCCTGGTCGGTGGCGGTCGACAGCCAATTCCGGGCGCACGACACGATCGTCGTCATCGAGACGGCGAAGGCGTCGGTCGACATCGAGGCTGAGGGCGATGGCGTGCTTCTCGCGACGCTCGTGCCCGTAGGTGTCGACGTGCCGGTCGGGGCACCCATCGCGCTGCTGGGCGCGCCCGGCGAGCAGGTCTCCGACCTCGACGCGGCGCTGGCCGCACTCGGCGTGGAGGCACCGGCGCCGGCCGAATCTCCCGGCGTGGGCGACCGCCAGCCCTCCCGGTCACCCGCTCCGCCGAGCCCGGTCGACGGTGATCCAGTGGCGGGCGGCCGCTTGTTCGTGAGCCCGCTGGCGCGTCGCCTGGCGCGCGAGGCCGGCTTGGACGCGGCGACGATCACCGGCAGCGGGCCGAACGGGCGCATCGTCCGGCGCGACGTCGAGGCCGCCATTCGGAGGTCGGACAACGGAGTGTCCTCCGTTGCCGAGTCGTCTCCTGTCGAGTCGTC
>JAOPVG010000030.1 GCA_025966255.1 Jatrophihabitans sp. | reverse complement strand
CTCGCCGCCGCGATCGGCGCATTGGCCGCAGCGGCGACGAGCTTCGGCGGCGTCCGGGCCCGAGCCGCCTGGGCCGCGCGCGTCGGCAGCGACCTGCCGGGTGCGCTGGCCGAGGACGCGCTGGCCGTCGCGACGGCGTTCACCGCGACCTGCCTTCCCTGACCTGTCCTGCGCCGGAGGCCGTCCTGAAACGCGTGCTCGTCGCCGTCGTCCTGCTGGCGGTGCTCGGTGGGCCGACGGCGGCCGCCGCGGCGCCGGGCCATCGGCTGTTCACGATCACCGACAGCCGGATCACCGAGGCGAGTGGCATCGCCGTCGGACTCGCGTCGCCGGGTGTCGTCTACGTGCAGAACGACAGCGGTGACTCCAGCCGCTTCTTCGCGCTGGACGCCCGCACCGGTGCGACCGCCGCGACGTTCGCCGTTCCCGCCGCGCGGAACGTCGACTGGGAGGACATCGCGGTCGCGCGGGACGCTGCCGGCACGCCGTCGGTGTGGCTGGCCGACATCGGCGACAACGACGCCGCGCGGTCCGAGGTGCAGGTCTATCGCGTCGACGAGCCCCACGTTGCCGCGTCCGCTCGCGACGGCACGCTGCGCTCGGCCCGTCCGGACGTATGGCGCCTGCGCTACCCCGGCGGTGCGGTGAACGCCGAGTCGTTCGCCGTGACCCCTGATGGCACTGGCTACCTCGTCACCAAGTCGGTGGTCGGCGCGTCGGTGGTGTACCGACTGCCGCCGCGTCCGGACGCTTCCCGGGTCCAGACGCTGCAGCGCGTCGGTGCGATCCAGTTCGTCCCCGACGGCACGTCGAATCCGTTCGGCATTGCCGGCGAACTGAGCGCCACGGCGGCGTCGATCTCTCGCGACGGATCGGTGCTGGTCGTGCGGACGTACACGGCGGCCTACGTCTGGCGACTTCGCGGCGCCGACGTCCGGGCGGCGATCGCTCAGCGGGCCACCCGGGTCCGCCTCCCCGAGCAGCGGCAGGGCGAGGGGATCGCGGTCGACGGACCGCGACTGCTCGTCGACTCCGAAGGTGTGGGCACCGCGGTGTACGCAGTGCCGGTGCCGCGGGTGCCCGGCTCGTCGGCCCCATCGCGCTCGTCGACCGCGAGTTCCGCCAGCCGGCCGGACCGGCCCGTCCCCAGCAGTGCCCCGGCCAACGCGCGGACGCTCCCCGTCGGAGGAACCTCCCACCTCGCGCGCTGGCTGATCGGTACCGGCGCTGCAGCCGCAGTGATCGTCGCGATCGCCGTCGTGCGGTCGCGACGCCGGCCCAGCCGCTGATCATTGCGCAATCTGGGCAGGATGAGCCCATGCCCGTTGCCGCGAACCACTCCGCCCTCGTCCTGACGCTCTGGATCGTGGCGGCGGTGATCGTGCTGGCCATCGTGGCCGGAGTGCTGGGCCGGTTGTTCCTCCAGCGGGGGCTGCGCGAACCGTTCGTCGTGCGGCTGATCAACCGGGCGTCCGATCGCGTGGTCGACGTCGTCAAGCGGCCCATCACGATTGCGGTGCTCGACGAGGTGGCCGCTGTCCTGCAGACCGGGCACTACACCCGCAACATCTCCGCCGCGCTGCTGGAGAACCGCGAGGAGATCAAGCAGATGGTGGCCGAGAAGATCAAGGAAGATCCGGCGACCGGGCGCATCAACTACCTGCCCTTCCACGACCGGATGATCGAGCAGGCGAGCGCCACGGCGCTGCGCGTGATCCTCGCTGTACTCGCCGACCCGCGTACCGACGAACTCGTCGCGGACATGCTGCGCGACAACCTCACCCAGATCCGGCAGGCCGTTCGGGAACAGCGGGATTGAGCGGGCGACCTCAGGCGACCTTGTTGCCGCCGCCGTCGGACTGACTTGGCACGTAGCGGATGACGCGTTCGTCAGCGGCAATCGGCTTGCCGTGCCCGTCGCGATTCGAGGTCGTCAACCACAGCGCGCCGTCGCTCGCAGCGACGACCGTCTTCAACCGCCCGTACTTGTTCTGCAAGACCGGGGTGAAGGTGCCGACCCCTGGCGCGGCGCTGCCACCGGTGACCGGAGCGGACACGAGTGCGGTGCCGTCGAGGGAGGAGATCCAGATGCGGTTGTCGAGGACGGTGCACCCACCGGGCGCCCCGAACGACGAGGGCACGACGGTCGCCGGTAGGCGCTGCGTCCTCGTTGTGGTCGGCCAGCCGTAATAGGCACCGCTCACCAGGACGTTCACCTTGTTGGGCCGGCGGGGCCCACCGGTCTCGACCTCGAGTACGGACTTGGTCCCCGGGACGGCACACAGTCCGTCGACCACGCGGTGGCCGCTGGTGTAGATCGGCGACGACGGGGTGGGGTTCCCGTGCGCCGGCTGGCCGATGACGTCGATGCGCAACACCTTGCCGGCCAGGCTCTTCGGATCGCTGGCCCGCGACGACGTGCCGCCGTCACCCGTCCCGACGTAGAGATTGCCGTCGGCCGAGAACGCGAGTCGGCCGGTGTTGCCCGTCCGTCCCTTCGGGATCCCGGTGAGGACGGGCGTGACCGGTCCGTTGAGGGTGAAGTCGACGACGCGGTTGTCCGTGGCCGTCGTGATGTACGCGTAGACGAGGTTGTCCTCGTCGTAGGTGGGCGAGATCGCGAGATCGAGCAGGCCGCCGTCGCCGGAGGTGTCCAGACCCGGCAGGGTGCGCACGGTGGGCACCGGTTGATCGGGCTTCGGCTGCACCCGCACGATCCGACCCGTGGTGCGTTCCCCGACCAGTGCGCTCCCGTCGGGGAGCAGGGTGAGCCCGACCGGCGACTTGAGGTTCTTGGCGACGACGGCCGGATCGGTGGCGGACGGGTTCGGTGACGGCCCACCCGAGCCGCTCGGGCCGCCGGAACCACCCGGACCGCCGGCGCCGGGACTCCCGTTCGGCGCGTCCGACAACGACGGCACGGGAATGATCGGCTGCACGTGTACGCCGGGGCTGCCCTCGATCGCCGGCCCGGTGGGGCTGGCCTCCCAGTTCGGGGTCGCGGACGTCGTCGTTGACGAGCAGCCGACGAGCAGCAGGGCCGCAGCACCCGTCAGCAGGGTGACCCCGGCGCGCCGCATTCCTCCAGTCTGCCCGGCCAACCTGTGGGCGGAGCCGGGACCCTCCTAGGCTCGCAGGTGTGATCACCATCAGCCTGCCGACGCCGGATGCCTGCGGCCATGTCGGCGATCTGCCCGATGACGTCGAGGTCCTCATCTGGGACGGCACCGGCGAGCCACCGGACGGCGCCGAACGCATCGAGATGTTCGTCGGCCGCTACAACGCCCCGCCACCGCCGGCAGAGGTCTTCGCGCAACTGCCCGCGCTGCGCGTGATCCAGCTCGTCTCGGCCGGCGTCGAGCCCTGGCTGCCGGTCGTGCCCGACGGCGTGCTGCTCTGCAACGGCCGGGGTGTGCACGGCGGGTCCACGGCCGAACTGGCGGTGGCCGGCATGCTGTCCGTGCTACGCGACCTGCCCCGCTTCCAGGCCGCCCAGACCGAGCACCGGTGGGCTCCGGCGTTCGCCGACGGACTCACCGGTCGGCGCGTGCTGCTCGTCGGCGCCGGCGACATCGGCGAGCGGATCAAGGCGGCGGTCGAGGCCTTCGGCGCCGACACCACCCTGGTTGCGCGGACCGCGCGCGAGGGAGTGCAGCCGATCGCCGGCCTGGCCGCGCTGCTTCCCGACAGTCACGTCGTCGTCATCGCCGTGCCGCACACGCCGGAGACGCACCGCCTCGTCGACGCCGCGTTCCTGGCCGCGATGCCGGACGGCGCATTGCTGGTGAACATCGCTCGCGGGGGGATCGTCGACACCGATGCGCTGCTCGCCGAGTTGATGTCGGGTCGGCTGCGGGCGTTTCTGGATGTCACCGATCCCGAGCCGCTGCCGGCCGAGCACCCGTTGTGGAGTGCGCCGAACCTGCTGCTGACCCCGCACGTCGGCGGCGGGACGCGCGGCTGGGAGGACCGGGCCTACCGGCTCGTCCGCGAGCAGGTGTTGCGCCTGCGCGACGGGGAACCGCTCGAGAACCAGGTGACCGCCGGCTACTGAGCAGACCACGAACGCGATGACCGCTCGCGCCGCGATGAGCGCCCGGCCGGTTATGTCACCGGCGGCGGCGCCGCGACGGCGCGAACTTCGGTGTCGGGTCGGCGATCTCGGGCAGCCGTCCGTTGCTCGCTCGCGCAACGTCAGCGAGGTTCGAAACTCGTACGCACGGCAGCCGAATCGAGCCGTCGGCCAGCACCGCGTACACGCTGCGGCCGGTCACCGACAGCCCACGAATCTTGTTCCACGGCAGGGCGCGGCTTCCGAACGGGGCCCGCACGACGATGCCGTCCTCGGTGACCACGGTCGCGGTGCGCGCCACGAAGAGGCCCACGATGACGGGCAGCACGAACAGTGCGATCAGCGGCGTGAGCTGGGCTCCGGAGGAGTACCCGCCGCCCTGCCCGCCGTAGAGCGCAATCGGCCAGATGCCGAACGCGAGGAAGATCACGACGATGTATGTGGTCCGCGGAAGCCGGAAGACGCGCGACTTCGTCGGTGGGGCGGACACGTGAAGACGGTACCCGTACTGTTTTCTCCGTGAGCACGGAGCAGCCGCAGGCTAAGCCACATCGCAAGCCACACAGCTCGATCGTGACGGACGGGCTCGAACGAGCCGCCGCGCGCGGGATGCTGCGGGCCGTCGGCATGGGCGACGACGACTGGCGCAAGCCCCAGATCGGTGTCGCGTCGTCGTGGAACGAGATCACGCCGTGCAACCTCTCGCTCGATCGGCTCGCGAAGCGGGCCAAGATCGGCGTGAAGGGGGCTGATGGCTTCCCGCTCGAGTTCGGCACGATCTCGGTGTCCGACGGCATCTCGATGGGCCACGACGGCATGCACTACTCGCTCGTGTCGCGCGAGGTGATCGCCGACTCGGTCGAGACCGTGTTCCGCGCGGAGCAACTCGACGGCGGGGTACTGCTGGCCGGGTGCGACAAATCGCTGCCAGGCATGTTGATGGCGGCGGCTCGTCTCGACGTCGCCGCGGTGTTCCTCTACGCCGGCTCGACGTTGCCGGGCAAGCTCGGCGATCGCACGGTCACGATCATCGACGCTTTCGAGGCCGTCGGCGCCTGCTTGGCCGGCCGCATCACCCGCGAGGAGGTCGACGCCGTCGAGCGTGCGATCTGCCCGGGGGAGGGCGCGTGCGGCGGCATGTACACCGCCAACACGATGGCCTCCGCAGCGGAGGCGATGGGCATGTCGCTACCCGGCAGCGCGGCACCACCCGCCCCGGACGCCCGACGTGACCACTACGCCGAGCGCTCCGGCGAGGCCGCCGTGCATCTCGTCGACGCCGGGATCACCGCCCGCACGATCATGACCAAGCAGGCGTTCGAGAACGCGATCACGGTCGTCATGGCGCTCGGCGGTTCCACCAACGCAGTGCTGCACCTGCTCGCCATCGCGCGCGAGGCGAAGGTCGACCTCACGCTCGACGACTTCAACCGGATCGGCGACAAGGTGCCCCACCTCGCCGACGTGAAGCCGTTCGGCGAGTACGTCATGACCGACATCGACCGCATCGGCGGCGTCCCGGTCGTCATGAAGGCGCTGCTCGACGCGGGCCTGCTGCACGGCGACGCGCTCACGGTCACCGGCAAGACTGTCGCCGAGAACCTGCGCGATATCGCCCCGCCCGATCCCGACGGCAAGATCATCCACGCGGTCAACGACCCTATCCACCGCACCGGCGGCCTGCTGATCCTGCGCGGCTCGCTCGCGCCCGAAGGCGCTGTGGTCAAGAGCGCCGGCTTCGACGCCGACGTCTTCGAAGGCACCGCCCGCGTCTTCGACCGCGAACAGGCGGCGATGGATGCGCTCGCCGCGGGGCAGCTGCGACCCAACGACGTCGTCGTCATCCGGTGGGAAGGCCCGAAGGGTGGGCCCGGCATGCGCGAAATGCTCCAGATCACCGGAGCCATCAAGGGTGCCGGTCTAGGCAAGGACGTCCTGTTGCTCACCGACGGGCGTTTCTCCGGCGGCACTACGGGCCTGTGCATCGGGCACATAGCGCCGGAGGCTGCTGTGGGCGGTCCGATCGCGTTCGTCCAAGACGGCGATCCGATCCGCCTCGACATGACGGCTCGAACCCTCGACCTGCAGGTGGACGAGGCGGAGCTGGAGCAGCGCCGCGACGAGTGGAAGCCACTGCCCGCGCAGTTCGACTACGGCGTGCTCCGCAAGTACGCCAAGCTGGTCGGAAGCGCGGCGAACGGGGCCGTCTGCGACTGACGACGGCCCCGTCGCTGCCCCCCCGGATTGAGGGCGCTTCGGCTACCGGTGGCCGAAGTCCGTGGTCAACCACACTTTGTGATGGACCCGGTCCAGGTAGACGTCGACGCCGATGTCGCTGAAGTGCTTGTTCAGGATGTTGGTGCGGTGCCCGTTGTGTGGCGCCTTCTCGTTGTACATCAACCTTTGCAGCACGATCACGCCGCCGCTGGTCATCTGCGAGTTCCAGGCGATGTTCTCGCCGGCCCAGTCCCAGTGGTAGCCGGCCTTCTCGATCCGCTTGCCGAAGTAGTCCTCACCGCGCACCTGGTGCGACATGGTGTTGGCGCGGGCCATCGCGACGTTGTGCCGGCGGGCCGAGAGCATGAGGCTGCTCCTCATGGTCAGCGGCTTGAGCCCGTGCAGCGCGCGCTCGGTGTTCAGAACGACCTGGACCAGGCTGCCAATGGTCTTCTCCACCGTGGTGCGGGCGGGCAGGCTGGCCGCCGAGGCGGACGGAGCGGCTACCAACGGAGCAAGCAGGCTCAGCGCCGTCGCTGCGACGAGGAGGAGAAGGCGGACCCGCCGACGACGAGTCCTGGGAGGGTCGGCTGGGAGTGGATTGGTTGCTGGGATGTAGGTCGTGAGAGTCATTGGGGCACCGTCCGGGTCGCAGGTCTTGTGAATTTCCCCTGTTCCCCGTGTGTCCCCGCACCTCGTGCGTGGAATCGCCTGGACCCCAACCAGGTGACTGATTCTGCATCCCCGCAGAACCACTAACGCCAGTAAACATAACTCACGCGGATTTCACAAGCAAATGCCACAGGTTTCTTCCCGCGGGACCAGATTCCTGGACAACCACCCCGGTACGGGCGGGGCGAAGCTGGGGATAGGCGGCCTACGGTTGCGAACCTCCCCGTCGACAGTCGGTTGAAGCCCCTCCTACGAGGCGTGTAAGGTCTGCGTCGTGCATCACCTCGTACTCGTTATTGAGCGCGTCGCGTAGGCCTCCACGCAGGCCCCCGCAGCGCGCTAGCCCTTCGTGCATCTGGCACGAGGGGCTTTTTGTTGCGTTGATGCACAACCGACCGACCCGCTGACAAACCGAAGGGCGATAGGGCATGACCGAGGTGGCCATCACCGGCGCGCAGGCATTGGTCCGTTCTCTCGAGCAGGTCGGGGCCGACGTCGTATTCGGCATTCCGGGCGGCGCGATCCTGCCGGCCTACGACCCGCTCTACGACTCCACGAAGGTCCGGCACATCCTCGTGCGGCACGAGCAGGGTGCGGGGCATGCCGCCGAGGGTTACGCCCAGGCGTCCGGCAAGGTCGGCGTGTGCATGGCGACGTCCGGCCCGGGGGCGACGAACCTCGTCACCCCGATCGCCGACGCGTACATGGACTCCGTGCCGATCGTCGCGATCACCGGCCAGGTCGGACGTTCGTTCATCGGCACCGACGCCTTCCAAGAGGCGGACATCTCCGGCATCACCCTGCCGATCACCAAGCACAACTTCCTGGTGCAGTCCGCCGATGACATCCCGCGGGCGATCGCCGAAGCGTTCCACCTGGCATCGACGGGCCGCCCTGGTCCGGTGCTCGTGGACCTGCCGAAGGACGTGTTGCAGGAGAGCACCGTCTTCGCCTGGCCACCCCGCCTCGACCTGCCCGGCTACCGGCCGGTCACCCGTCCCCCCGGCAAGCAGATCCGCGAGGCCGCCCGCCTCATTGCCGGTGCGCGGCGTCCCGTGCTCTACGTCGGGGGTGGCGTGCTCAAGGCCCGCGCGACCGCCGAGCTGCGGCAGCTCGCCGAGCTGACCGGCATCCCGGTTGTCACGACGCTGATGGCCCGCGGCGCGTTCCCGGACAGCCACCCGCAGCACCTGGGCATGCCCGGCATGCACGGCTCGGTCTCGGCCGTCACCGCGCTGCAGAAGGCCGATCTGTTGATCGCGCTGGGCACCCGCTTCGACGACCGGGTGACCGGCAAGCTGGACACCTTCGCGCCGCACGCGGCGATCATCCATGCGGACATCGACCCGGCCGAGATCGGCAAGAACCGCGTGGCCGACGTGCCGATCGTCGGTGACGTGCGCGAGGTGTTGCTCGAGCTCGTCCCGGCCATGGAGGCCGAGTTCGACGCCGATCATCGGGCCGACCTCACCGGTTGGTGGCGCCAGATCGACCAGTGGCGCGAGACGTACCCGCTCGGCTACGAGGAGCCACCGGACGGCACGCTCGCCCCGCAGTACGTGATCGAGCGGCTGGGCAAGATCGCCGGACCGGAGACGATCTTCGCGGCCGGCGTGGGACAGCACCAGATGTGGGCCGCGCAGTTCATCGGCTACGAGAACCCGTACACCTGGCTCAACTCCGGTGGCGCCGGGACGATGGGCTACGCGGTGCCCGCGGCGATGGGCGCGAAGGTGGCCTGCCCGGACAAGCTGGTGTGGGCGATCGACGGCGACGGGTGCTTCCAGATGACCAACCAGGAGCTCGCCACCTGTGCAATCGAGGGCATCCCGATCAAGGTCGCCGTGATCAACAACGGCAACCTCGGCATGGTGCGCCAGTGGCAGACGCTGTTCTACTCCGAGCGCTACAGCCAGACCGACCTCGGCACGCACAAGCACCGCATCCCCGACTTCGTGAAGCTGGCCGACGCCCTTGGCTGCGTCGGGCTGCGCTGCGAGACCAAGGCCGACGTCGACGCCACGATCGAGAAGGCGATGGCGATCAACGACCAGCCCGTCGTCGTCGACTTCACGGTGGGCAAGGACGCGATGGTGTGGCCGATGGTCGCCGCCGGCGCGAGCAACGACGACATCGAGGCCGCCCGCGACATCCGGCCCGTCTACGAGGGTGACGAGTGATGACGACGACCACGCACACGTTGTCCGTCCTGGTCGAGAACAAGCCGGGCGTGCTCACTCGGGTCGCCGGGCTGTTCGCCCGCCGCGGCTTCAACATCGAGTCGCTGGCCGTCGGGCCCACCGAGCATCCGGAGGTCTCGCGCATCACCATCCTGGTGAGGGTCGAGGGCACGATCCTGGAACAGGTCACCAAGCAGCTCAACAAACTCGTCAACGTCCTCAAGATCGTCGAGCTCGAGGAGAAGCAGGCCGTGCAGCGCGAACTGCTGCTCGTCAAGGTGCGCGCCGACGAGACGAACCGGCGCGATGTGCTGCAGGTCGTCGAGCTGTTCAAGGCCAAGGTTGCCGATGTCGGTCCCGAGGCGGTCACCGTGGAGCTGACCGGTCGCCCGGACAAGCTCGAGGCGATGCTGAAGATGCTCGAGCCGTACGGCATCCGGGAGATGGTGCAGTCCGGAATGGTCGCGCTGGGGCGTGGCTCCCGGTCGATGACCCAGGCTGCGCTGCGCTCGGTCGACCGCAGCGCGTAGTTTTCGGGGTGGACGAAGGCACCTGCCGGACCAGCCGCCCGTCCACCAACCGACACAGAAAGAGGAACGCGTACCGATGGCCGTGGAGATCTTTTACGACGACGATGCCGACCTGTCGATCGTGCAGGGCCGCAAGGTGGCCGTGCTCGGCTACGGCAGCCAGGGGCATGCGCACGCGCTGTCCCTGCGTGACTCCGGGGTCGACGTCCGCGTCGGCCTGCCCGAGGGTTCGAAGAGCCGCGCGAAGGCCGAGGACGAGGGCCTCCGCGTGCTCACGCCGTCGGAGGCCTCGGCCGAGGCGGACCTGATCATGGTGCTGGCGCCCGATCCGGCCCAGCGCAAGCTCTACGCGGAGTCGATCGAGCCGAACCTCAAGGACGGCGACGCGATCTTCTTCGGCCACGGCTTCAACATCCGCTTCGGCTACATCAACCCGCCGGCGAATGTCGACGTCGCCATGGTGGCGCCGAAGGGGCCGGGCCACCTCGTCCGTCGCCAGTTCGTCGACGGCAAGGGCGTTCCCGTGCTCATCGCCGTGGAGCAGGACGCCAGCGGCAACGCCGAGGCGCTCGCCCTGTCGTACGCCAAGGGCATCGGCGGCACGCGGGCCGGCGCGATCAAGACCACGTTCACCGAAGAGACCGAGACCGATCTCTTCGGCGAGCAGGCCGTGCTCTGTGGTGGGGCGTCGCAGCTCGTCATGTACGGGTTCGAGGTGCTCACCGAGGCCGGCTACGCGCCGGAGATCGCCTACTTCGAATGCTTGCACGAGCTCAAGCTGATCGTCGACCTGATGTACGAGGGCGGCATCGCCAAGCAGCGCTGGTCGGTCTCGGACACCGCGGAGTACGGCGACTACGTGTCCGGCCCCAGGGTCATCGACCCGCACGTCAAGCAGAACATGAAGGACGTCCTCGCCGACATCCAGAGCGGCAAGTTCGCCGAGCGCTTCATCGCCGACCAGGACGCCGGCGCGCCCGAGTTCGCCGAGCTGCGCAAGAAGGGCGAGACGCACCCGATCGAGGACACCGGTCGCAAGCTGCGTGGATTGATGTCCTGGGTCACCTCGGACGACGACTATGTCGAGGGGACCGCGGCACGATAGTCCGCCGGGCGCGTCTCTATTCCGTCTGGAGTTGCTCGGCGAGCTGTTCCAGAGCGCGGAGGGCTCGCACTAGGGCGGCCTGATCCTTCAGGGGCAACCGGTCGGCGGCGCGGGAGACGGCCGCGGCGCGCTGGTCGCGGATCCGTTGGTGGAGCTGCTTGCCGCGACGGGTCGCGCTCAGCGCGGCGCTGCGGAGATCGTCGGGATCCGGCGTCCGGGTGATCAGGCCGGCTTCGTCCAGCTTGCCCACGACGCGCGAGAGCATCGTGGGGTTGATGTGCTCGAGCCGGACGAGCTCGGCCAGGCTGAGCG
>JAOPVG010000254.1 GCA_025966255.1 Jatrophihabitans sp. | reverse complement strand
AAGACGACCGAGCCGGCCGCGGAGCAGGCTGCGCCGCACCCCGGCCGCCAGCCGGGTCAGAGCCCGCAGCCGGGTCAAGGTCAGCACGGGCCCGGTCAGCCGGGTCAGGTTCAGGGACAGCCGGATTACGGCCAGCAGCCGCCCGCCTATGGTCAGCAGCCCACGACGTACGGAGCGCCGCAGCCGGGGCAATCGGATTACGTGCAACGGCCGCCGGCCTACGGTCCGCCGTGGGGCCAGCCGCCGCCGTCCGCCCCCGGGGGTGACGACGGCACGGCGGCGTCGCCCGTCTCCTCGAGCGACGACGACGGCAGTACGAGGGTCTTCCCGTCGGTGATCGATTCGGATGCGGGCGCCACGACGGCCCGGCCGATCTACTCGCCGCCGCAGCCGGGTCCCGGAGCCGGGGGCTTCGGGTCGGCCACCGGCGCGCCTACTGGCCAGGAGCACCCGACCGAGAGCATCGACCGGTCACTGCTCGGTCCGTCGCCGTACGGGCAGTCCTACGGTCAGCCTTCAGGCGGCCAGCCGTCCTACGGCCAGGGCTTCGGTCAGCAGCCCGGCTCCAGTCCCTACGGGGCGCCGGGCCAGGATCAGCCGACGTCGGCCTACGGTCAGTCGCCCTACGGGCAGTCGGGCTACGCCCAGCCCGGCTACGGGCAGTCGGGCTACGCCCAGCCCGGATACGGCCAGCCCGGCTATGCCCAGCCCGGCTACGGTCAGCCCGGCTACGGTCAGCCCGGCTACGGCCAGCAGTCTCCGTACGGAGGCAGCCCGGGCTACACCCAGCAACCCGGCTACGACCAGCAGGGTTACCAGCAGCAGCAGGCGCCGCCGAAGAAGAGCAAGAAGGGCCTGCTGATCACACTGCTCGCCGTGGTCGTGGTGGCCGCGGTCGCCGCAGCGCTGTTCCTCCTCGTCTTCAATCAGAACAAGAAGCTGAGCCACACCGCGGTCGAGAGTTACATCACGAGCCAGAACCCCGGCGCCTCGAACGTGACGTGCAACGGCGGCAAGGACTTCGAGATGAAGAAGAACGGCGATGCGTTCACGTGCACGTCGTCCGGGTCCCCGTCGTCCTTCACGGTCACGATCAAGAACAAGGACACCGGCAACTACGTCGTGCAGTGATCCTCAGGCCAGGGCTTTGCTGATCGCTTTCTGCATGCGCTGCACCGAACTCGTCACGCCCAGCGACTCGCCCAGTTCCGCCAAACGGTCCGGGTCGCGCGGGGTCTCCGGCAGGCTGTCGTCGATCTCGTCCAACGGGACGTCGAGGCGGCCGCGGACGGCGGCGGGTGCCACCGCTAGGTATTCGCGCGCCGCCCGCACCTTGCCGGCTGCCCCCGCGGGGAACCCGGCGTCGCCATCGGCCGCCGCCGCGAGAATGTCCTCGATGCGGCCGAACCGGCTGACGAGCGCCGCCGCGGTCTTCTCACCGATGCCGGCTACACCTGGCAGGCCGTCACTCGGATCGCCGCGCAGGACGGCGAAGTCGGCGTAATTGCCGGCCGGGATGCCGTACTTCGCCTGGACCTGGGCCGGGCCCATCTCCTCGAGCTTGGCGATGCCCTTGCCGGTGTAGAGGACGGTGATCCGATCGCTGGCCATGGCCAGCATGTCGCGGTCGCCGCTGACGATCTCGACCGGCTCGTGGTCGCGGTGCGCGAGCGTCGCCATGACGTCGTCGGCCTCGAACCCCTCAGCCCCTGAGCAGGCCAATCCGAACGCGGTGAGGATCGCGAGCAGCAACGGCACCTGCGGGCTCAGCCGGTCGGGGATCTCCTCGCTGCCGTCCTTCGCCACCCGGTGGGCCTTGTAGGTCGGGACGAGCTCGACGCGGAACGCCGGCCGCCAGTCGAGGTCCAGACACGCGACCCAGCGACTCGGGCGGCGCCGGTCGATAAGCGAGGCGGACATGTCGAGGAAACCCCGGATCGCGTTGACCGGTCGGCCGTCCGGCGCCGTCACCGAATCGGGGATCGCGTAGAACGCTCGGAAGTAGAGGTTCGCCGCGTCGATGAGCATCAGCGCCATCGGGTAACCCTATTGGCGTGGCCCCGTGCCTTCGGTGCTGGCGCGCAGGACGAGTTCGGTGGGCAGCACGACGGCCGGGTCGCGCATCAGTCCGTCCTCGGTCTCCGAGATCACCGCGAGCAGCCGGGTGGTGATGTCGAGCGCCTGATCGGCCACCGGTTGCCGCACCGTCGTCAGGTCCATCAGATCCGCGAAGGGTTGGTCGTCGAAGCCGATGACCGCGACGTCGTCGGGTGCGCGCAAGCCGAGGTGGCGCATCTCCCGAAGCACGCCGTAGGCCATCTCGTCGCTCTCGGCGAAGATCGCGGTCGGTGGATCGGACCGGGCGAGCAGCCGCCGGGCGGCATCGCCGCCGCCTTCGACGGTGAAGTAGCCGAGCTGCTCGAGGTCGGGCTCGAGCTCGACGCCGGCGGCCTCGAGCGCGTCGCGATACCCGTCGCGGCGACGCAGTGGCGGGGTGAAGCGCATCGGATCATCGGTGTCGCCGCCGATGAGACCGATCCGTCGGTGCCCGAGGGCGACCAGGTGATCAACAGCCGCTCGCGCCGAGGCGATGTCGTCGATGGCCGCGGACAGGAAGCCCTCGCGCACCAGGCCGAGCAGCCCGACCGGTCGGTTCAGCTCGGTGAGCGCGGAGAACTCGGCTTCGTCGAGGACCAGGCTGGCGATGAGCACGCCGTCGACCCGTTTGCGCATCGGCATGACGTCGAAGAAGCGGGTGCGCCCCTGTTCGTCACCGAGGTTGTAGAGCAGCAGGTCGAAGCCGGCGCGCCGCAGAGCGGTCTCGACCGTCGCGATCACCTCGGCGAAGAACCATCGGTTCACGAACGGGACGACGAGTCCGACGGTGGTGGTTCGCCCGCTGGCCAGTCGAGCCGCGAACGGCGAGGCCACGTAGTTGAGGTCGGATGCGGCGCTCAGGACGCGGTCGCGGGTCGCGGCGGCGACATCGGGCAGGCCCCGCAGCGCTCGGGAGACGGTGGCGATCGACACCCCCGCCTGGCGCGCGACGTCCTCGATGCTGGCGACCAATGCCATCTCCCTGGATCGTGTGCTGTAAACGCTACCGCCGCACCTCCGGGCCCATGCGGCCGATCGGTGGCACCGATGCGCAACCGCGTCCTGACGATCCGCGGGCCCACTGCCCGTACCTCCACGTATCGCATCGACGCGGGGCAAATCGGCAGGTAGTGGGGGCACCCCTTCGGGCAGCACCCCCTCATAACGGCAACGCGGCCGCTACGGTCCGGGCTCCGGCTAAGGAGCCTGCTATGCGTCGATCCATGCTTGTCCTGGCCGCGATCGTCACCGCGATCGTCACCGCCGCGCCGGCCGCGCCCGCCGTCGGACCCGGGGGATGGGACCACGTCGGGGTCGGTAGCCCATCCGCGCTGGCCTCGCTGAACGGCCACGTGACCGCCTTGAACACCCAGGCGCCCGGCGCCCTGTACGTCGGCGGCAGCTTCACCTCGGCCGGCGGCAACCCCAAGGCCGCCCGGATTGCGAGGTGGAACGGCGCGACGTGGAGTGCCCTCGGCAATACCCCGCTGGCGGACGGCGGCGTATTCGCGATCGCGTATCACGCCGGCAAGGTGTTCGCGGGTGGCACGTTCCACAACGCGGGTGGCAACGCCAATGCCGACTTCCTGGCGGTATGGGACCCGACCACATTCAGCTGGGCGCCGTTCTGCAACTCGCTGGTGCCCGGGCCGGCGTTCACCGGCAACGTCAACGCGCTGCAGGTCATCGGCAACACGCTCTACGTCGGTGGAGCGTTCCAGAACGGCGCGGGAATTGCGGCCGCGGACTACCTGGTGGCCTGCGACCTCACTACCGGTGTGGCCAGCCCGACCGTCCTGAACGACGGGGATTTCAGCGGCGCGGTCTATGCGCTCACGGCCGACAGCACCGGCAAGCTGTACGCGGGCGGCGGGTTCATCAACCTTGCGACCATCGCCGACGCCGATCACGTCGCCGCCTACGACAACGGCACGTGGCAGGCGATGGGCACCGGCATCGACACCTTCGTGCGGGGCCTGCATGCGGTAGGCACGAACGTGTACGTCGGCACGGATGCGCTCAACGTCGCGGGGATCGCCCAAGCGGACCACGTTGCTCGTTGGGACGGCGCGGCCTGGCATGCGGTTGGCGCGAATACCGCGGGTAGCAATGGCTGGTTCCCGACGACCGCGTTCATCAACGCGTTGACCTCCGTCGGGTCACTCCTCATCGCGGCCGGCTCCTTCCAGAATGCGAACGGCGTAGCCACCGCTGACGACATCGCCTACTTCGACGGGTACGTGTGGCGGCCGCTCGGGTCCGACGGCGCCGGTCAAGGGCCATACTTCGGCAACACGACCGCGCTGGCGAGCTTCGGTGGGAAGGTCTTCGCGGCGGGCAGCTTCACCAAGGCCGGCGGTGACTCCAAAGCCTCGTTCCTCGCGGCGTACGCACTCCGACAACCCGATGCGTGGGTCGGCGGCACGGCCACCGGCCAGTTCGTCGGCAACAATCTGTACAGCCCGACGGGCAGCGGCGAGTCCCGGACCGTCTCCGTCGCCCGGGGCAAGAGCGTCTCCGTCTACGTCAAGATCCAGAACGACGGGCTCGTCACGGCCTCGTTCACGATCAAGGGCTCGCAGGCCAACCACGGGATCACGACCGGCTTCTACCGAGCGGGCGCCAACATCACCACCCGGATGCGGGCCGGCACTTACCCGACGGGGAACATCGGCCCGCGGGCCGTCGGCCTCATCCGTGTGGTCATCACCGCGACACGGACGAGCGCCGCGGCCGCGACGTTCGTCGTGACGGCCCGGTCGGTCGCCGGAACCACGCCCGACGCGGTGCGGATCGTCGTCCACGCCCACTGACACCGGTAGCCGAGGACGGTGCCCCCGCTGGCAGACTCGGGGCGTGCCGACCCTCTACCGCAACGGCCGCGTGCGCACGCCCGCCGCCCGTGATGCCACCGCTCTGCTCGTGGACGGCGGCGTCATCAAGTGGGTAGGGCAGGAAGCTGCCGCCGCGGAGCAGGTCGGCGCCGATGTTGTCGATCTCGACGGCGCGTTGGTCACGGCCGCGTTCGTCGACGCGCACGTCCACGCGACGTCGACCGGGCTCGCGCTGACCGGCCTCGACCTCCGTGCCGCCGGCTCGCTCGCCGAGGCTCTCGCCGCGCTCGACAAGTCGGCCCGCGCGGCTCGCGGCCGGCCGATCCTCGGCAGCGGTTGGGACGAGACGCGCTGGCCCGAGCAGCGGCCACCGACCGCCGCCGAACTCGACCGCGCGTCCTACGGCGGCGCGGTGTACCTGGCCCGGGTCGACGTCCACTCTGCGGTCGCGTCGTCGTCGCTGATGGCCGCGGTCCCGCGGCTGCGCGACCTGACCGGGTACCGAGCCGACGGTTGGCAGCGCGGCCCGGCACACGATGCGGTGCGGGATGCGGCCCAGGGCGCGCTCTCGGCCGGGCAGCGCCGCGATGCCCAGCGGGCCGCACTGCGGGCGGCCGCCGCGCTCGGCATCGCCTGCGTACACGAGATGGCCGGCCCGGTGATCTCGAGCGCGGACGACCTTCTCGGCCTTCTCGCCCTGTCCGCCGACGAGCCGGTGCCCGAAGTGATCGGCTACTGGGGGGAGTTGCGCGGCATCGACACGGCCCGCGAGCTCGGTGCGGTGGGCGCCGGCGGTGATCTGTTCTGCGACGGTTCGCTCGGCTCGCACACGGCCGCGCTGCACGAGCCCTACGCCGACCGTCCCGACTCCAGCGGGCTGCTGCGCTTCGACACGGCCGAGGTCGCCGAGCACATCGCGCTCTGCGCCGCGGCCGAGCTGCAGGCCGGCTTCCACGCCATCGGCGACGCGGCGGTCGATCAGGTCCTGGATGCGGTCGATCTGGTGAGCGAGCGGCGTGGCCGCCCCGCTGGAGTCGGGCACCGCATCGAGCACGCCGAATTCGTCCGCGATCCGGCCCGTCTCGCCGCGAGCGGTTTGACGGCCTCGATGCAGCCGGTCTTTGACACGCTGTGGGGCGGTCCGGACGGCATGTACGCCGCCCGCCTCGGTGCCGCGCGGGCGCGCAGGCTCAACCGCTTCGCCGACCTCGACGCCGCCGGAGTGCCGTTCGTCTTCGGGTCAGACGCACCGGTCACCGAGCTCGGCCCGTGGGCCGCCGTGCGAGCCGCGGCGTATCCGAGCGATCCCGCCGCCGCGATCACTCCGCAGGCGGCGTTCACCGCGCACACCGAGGCCGGCGGCCGGGCGGCCGGGCGCGACGGCGAGGGCGTGCTGGTGCCCGGTCGTCCGGCGACGTTCGCGGTCTGGCGGGCGGGGGAGCCGGTGGCGGACACGGGGCAGCCGGCAGCCGACGCGGCGGTGTCCGGATTGCCGGACATCGCGCCCGGTCGCGAGCTGCCCACCTGCCTGGCTACGGTCCGGAGCGGCCGGCCGATCTTCGACGCCGGCCTCCTCTCGGCCTGACCCACGGTCCGGGGTCACTTACGACCTCTGGTGGTCGCCTGGACGTGACAACTAGTCCGCGTAAGTGGCCACGAGTGGGAACACGTACCGGCCGACGCTGAGAGTTCCTGGGCCGTCCTGACCGCACTCGGAGATACTGGGTCGATGCGCCCGATCCGCGACCCCGCGTTTTCCAAGCGGTGGGCCGCGCTGATCGCCGTCGGCGGCGGAGTGATCGGGGTGTTGGCCTTCCCGCGGTTCGGCATCTGGCCGGCCGCCTTCGTCTCCGTCGCAATGCTCTCCGTGGCGGTGGACGGCCGCCGCAGCCGGACCGGCGCCTGGCTCGGCTACCTCTACGGCTGCTCGTTCCTGCTGCCGCTCGTGCAGTGGACGGGCGTGTACGTCGGCCCGGTGCCGTGGATCATTCTGGGCCTCGCCTTCGCCGCCTTCTTCGCCGTGCTCGGGGCCGTGCTCCCGGTGCTCGCCCGGCTGCCCGTCGGCCCGATCTGGGTCGGCGCGGCGTGGGTGCTCGAGGAGTTCCTCCGCGATCGCATCCCCTTCGGCGGCTTCCCGTGGGGCCGGCTCGCGTTCAGCCAGGCCGAGTCGCCGCTGAAGTGGTTCGCCGCCCTGGGCGGAGCGCCGCTGGTGACCTTCATCGTGGCCGTCGCCGGCGGCGGACTCGCCGCAGCAGTGATGAACGTGTGGCCGCTGCGCATCCGCGCCGTAGCGTGCGGCGTCGCGGTCCTGGTGGCCTTGCCGCTCGCCGGGCTCGTCTTGTCCTGGCCGCTGTCGCCCGCTCCGGACGCCGCCGGCCGCACCGAGACGATCGCGGTGATCCAGGGCGGCCTGCCCGACCTCGGCAGCCTCGCCTTCGAGGAACGGGCCCGGCAGGTGCTCGACAACCATGTCGAGCAGACGTTGAAGCTGGCGCAGCAGGTCGCGCAGGGCAAGGTGGCCCGGCCGAGCCTCGTGCTCTGGCCGGAGAACTCATCCGACGTCGACCCGTTCCAGGACCCTGCCGCCGCGGCGGAGATCGACCGCGCGGTGAAGGCGATCGGCGTCCCCGTCCTCGTCGGCGCCATCCTGCAGGGACCGGGCCCGACGCACCGGCGCAACGTGGGGATCCTGTGGTCACCGACCACTGGGCCCGGCGCGCAATACGTCAAGCGGCACCCGGTGCCCTTCGCCGAGTACATCCCGCTGCGCAGCATCGCCCAAGCGGTCAGCTCCGACGCCAAGACCGTCACCCAGGACATGGTCGCCGGCCACGGCAACGGTCTGCTGCGCGGCGGGCCCGTCCCCATCGGTGACGTCATCTGCTTCGAGGTCGCCTACGACGATCTCGTCCGCTCCTCGGTCTCGGCCGGAGCGCAACTGCTCGTCGTCCAGACCAACAACGCGACGTTCGGCCACACCGCCGAGACCTACCAGCAACTCGCGATGAGTCAGCTCCGCGCCGTCGAGAACGGGCGCACCGTCGTCCAGGTCGCCACCACAGGCATGTCGGCCGTCATCGGCCCCGACGGCACGGTGCGCGACCGCTCCGGAGCGCTGTACTCGGCGGCCATCCTGGTTGACACCGTGCCGGTGCGGTCGGCCACTACGCTGGCGACGCGCGTGGGGGCCTGGCCGGAATACGTCCTCACCGCGCTGGCGCTCGTCGGGGTTGCCGGGGTCGTTTGGCGCAATCGGCGCATCCGGTCACCCAGCAAGGACGCGCCGCCCGCGGAGGAGGCACAGGAAGAGATGGTGACGACATGACCCCGTCCGACGGGAAGCGCGGCGGCGTGCTCGTGGTCATCCCGACCTATCAAGAGCGCGAGAACATCGAGCGGATCGTCGAACGGGTGCTGCTCTCGACCCCGGAGGTGCACATCCTCGTGGTCGACGACGGCAGCCCGGATGGCACCGGCAAGGTGGCCGACGCGCTGAGCGAGGAGGACCCGCGCGTCCACGCGCTGCACCGCACGACGAAGGCCGGTCTCGGCGCCGCGTACATCGCCGGGTTCGACTGGGCGCTCGACGCCGGCTACGACGTCGTCGTGGAGATGGACGCCGACGGCTCGCACGCTCCGGAGCAACTGCCGCGGTTGCTCACCGCGCTCGAGCACGCCGACGTCGTGCTGGGTTCGCGCTGGATCCCCGGTGGCGCCGTCGTCAACTGGCCGGCCTCGCGCAAGGTCATCTCGGTCGGCGGCAATCTCTACGTGCGCCTCGCGCTGGGCGTCAGCCTGCGGGACATGACCGGCGGATATCGGGCCTACCGGCGCGAGGTGCTCGAGTCGATCGATTACGCCGCCGTGGCGTCGCAGGGCTACTGCTTTCAGGTCGACCTCGCCCGGCGGGCGCTGCTCGGCGGCTACCGCGTCGAAGAGGTGCCGATCACGTTCGTCGA
>JAOPVG010000029.1 GCA_025966255.1 Jatrophihabitans sp. | reverse complement strand
GCCCGCTTCGGAGTGACGGCCCGTCCTAGTCCAGAATTAGTACCGTGAGCGAGACGGTGGAGGAGGTTGACGACTCCACGGCGGCGCTGACCCGCTACGCCCGCTCGATGCATCGACAGCGGCTCATCTACCTCGGCGTCGTGGCCCTGGTCGTTGTCGCCCTGGCCGTGGGTGTCAGCATCGCCTGGTCGCACGGCGAGGTCGCGAACACCACCTTGCACACGGTGCCCAAGGCACCGTCGTCCCTTGCCATCGGGTCGCCCACGCAGAGCCCGCAGGTCGCCTGGCGCACCTCTGATCGCGCGGCCATCGGCACGCCCCAGCGGGGCGGCACCGTCGTCGTCTACTCCAATCGCACCGTCCGGGGCGTGGACGCTCGCACCGGCGCGCAAACCTGGTCGTACACGCGCACCAACCGCACCGTGTGCTCCGCGGCCCAGATCGCCGGCACGACCATCGCGATCTACGAACTGCACGGCAACTGCGACGAGGTGACCGCGCTCGACTCCGGCACCGGCACGCGCAAATGGACGCGCACCCTGGATTTCGACGGTCAACCGCTCAACGGTCACCCGACCTACCAGATGCTGTCGTACACGCTGATGATCACGTCACCGTCAGTCATCTATGCCCTCGACCCGTCGTCCGGATTCAACCGGTGGACCTACTCGCGCTACGGCTGCACGATCGAGCACGCCGCGCTCGGCAGCGAGGGCGCGCTGATCAGCCAGAACTGCACCAACCCGAAGTGCGGCAAGCTGAAGTTCTGCGGCCGCGGCCCGCAACTGCTGATGCGCAACGGAATCGACGGCACCGACGACAAGAGCGAGACCAACCCCGACCGCATCAAGTGGAACGTCCTGGGCGACACCGACATCCCGGTGTCGGCCGACGCTCTTGTCTCAGCGCTCAACACGACGACCCGATCGCTGGACGTGCTCGACCCCAAAACCGGCAAGCCGCGCGGCCCGGTGACGATCTCGCCGGCGCCACCCGCCCTGAGCCCCATCACGGCGGTCTCGGCCAGCGGCAACGAGGTCATCTGGATCGGGGGCGTCGCCTACGCGGTGCGACCGAACGCCACCACGCCGGACTGGAGCGCGGCCACCGCTGGCCCACCGACCGTGGTGTCCACCACCGGCGAAGACAACCCGACGTTGCCCACCGCGCGCGTCACGGTTCCGTCGAGCGACGGCATCCGGATCCTCGACGGCAACACCGGCCAGACCGCGCAGTCCTTCGCGGTGCCGCCTCCCGAGCCGGGCAGCCTGGTCTATCCACTGGGCAACGGCTTCCTTGTGGCCGCGCCCAGCGCAACCGTGGCCTACAAGTGACCACTGATCGAGACCGGGTGACTGACCAGCTGACGATCGGCGCGGCCGAGCGGAGGTGCATCGAACTGCCCGCGCAGCGCATCGCCGCACTGCAGGCCGGCTCGCCCGACGCCGAGCCGGTGCTACTCGTCCCCGGCTACACCGGCAGCAAGGAGGACTTCGGGCCCGTCCTCGATCTCATCGCCGCCGCGGGGTTCTTCGTCACCGCCATCGATCTGCCCGGGCAGTTCGAATCGCCCGGCCTCGCGGCCCCTGACGACTACCAGCCGGACAACCTCGCGACCTACCTCCTCGGCATCGCGGACCAACTCGGGCCCGACGTGCACCTGCTCGGCCACTCGTTCGGCGGCCTGGTGGCGCGAGCCGCGGTGATCGCGCAGCCCGACCGATTCGCGTCGTTGGTGTTGCTGTCGTCCGGGCCGGCCCAGCTCGCCGGCACCCGGCGCGTCACGATGGACCAGCTGCAACCGGTGCTCGCGAGCTCCGGTTTGCCCGGCGTGTTCGCGGCGATGCAGGCGGCAGCGGCCGGCGACCCCGGTTTCGTGGCGCCGACGCCGGAGCTCGCGGACTTCTTCGAGCGCCGATTCCTGGGCGGCTCGCCCGACATGCTTCAGGGTATGGGCGATGCATTGCGGCACGAGCCGGATCGGGTCGCGGAGCTGGCGGCCACGGCGGTGCGCGTACTGGTCGCCCACGGCGCGGACGACGACGCCTGGCTGCCCGCCACGCAGCACGAGATGGCCGAGCGGCTCGGCGCCCACTACGTCGTCATTCCGGACGCCGCCCACTCCGCTGCGGTCGAGAACCCTGCCGCGTCGGTGGCGGCGTTCGTCGAATTCTGGCGCGAGTCGCCCTGACCGTGTGACTCTCAGACGTATGAGCGATCTTGGCTACTTCGGGCCCGGCAGCGTGACCTGGCGAATCCACGGGGAGCCGGTCGCGATGGTGGGTGGCCTGCGTGCGCTGCTGTTGCAGGCGCTGCATCCAGAGGCGATGGCGCTGCTGCACACCCGCTCCGACTTCCAGGACGACCCGTGGGCCCGCCTGCAATCCACGGTCACCTATGTCGGGACGGTCTCCTTCGGCCGACGCGCGGACGTCGATGCGGCTGCGGCTCGAGTTCGGCGCGTGCATGCGGCCCTGGGCATCGACGATCCGGAGCAGCTGGCCTGGGTGCACCTGTGCCTGGTCGAGTCCTTCCTCGTCGCAGCCCGGGCGGCGGGCCTGCGCCTCTCGCAGGCCGACGCCGACCGCTACGTCGCGGAGCAGGTGCGCGCGGCCGAACTCGTCGGCGTCGAGTCGGCGCGCACGCCCACCACCGCCGCCGAGCTGACCGAAGCGATCAAGGCCATGCGGCCCGTGCTGCGCAGTACCCCGGAGGCACGCGCGGCCGCCCGGATCGTCCTCGCGCCGCCCCTGCCGGTGCCCACCCGATTCGTGGTGCCCGCCCGGGTGGGCTGGACGACGGTCTCGGCGCTGGCCGTCGGCCTACTGCCGGGCTGGGCGCTGCGCGCGTATCGGCTCCCGGCGTTGCCCGGACGGCGCGTCGCCACCGCAGCCGGGATGCTCGCCCTGCGTGGCGCCGTGCGCACCCTGCCCGCCCAGTACCGCGAAGGACCGCTCTACCGCGACGCCAAGCAGCGGGCCGCGGCACTGGGCTGACTCGCCTGGGCTGACTCGCCTGGGCTGACTCGCCTGGTCTGACTCGCCTGGTCTGACTCGCCTGGTCAGCTGGGCGGCGGCTCGGCCAGGCCGGCCCACGGGTGGAGATCCGGGGAGGCCGCACGTCCCTCGGGGCAGTGCTGGCGGAAGTCGCACCAGCCGCAGGCGGAGGACGTCATCGGCGGAAACACGTCATCGGCCGACGCGCCGGACGCGAGCGTGTCGGTGGCCGCCACGATGTCCTCGGCGGCGCTCTCGGCGCGGTCGAGGTGCCGCTGCAGGGATTCGTCGGTGTGCTCGAAGGCGGACACCTTGCCAGTGGGCAGGTGGTGCAGCTCGACGCGGTTGCACCCGCGGCGCAGCGTGCGGCGGACGCCCAGCACGTACAGCGCGAGCGCCTGCGAGCCCCGCGCGTCGTCGGCGGTGAGCTCACGCCGGCCCGTCTTGTAGTCGACCACCACCAGCTCGCCGTCGCGATCGTCGACGCGGTCGACCCGTCCGGAGACCGCGAGCCGTTCGGTCCGCATAGCAACCGTGCGCTCGACGCCGACTGGCTCGTCGGCCGGATCGACGTGGTCGGCGAGATACTGCCGGACCCACGCGGCGGTGGTGACGCACGCCTGCGCGGACTGCGCGTCGTCGCGGAATCCGTTGGCCTGCCAGTTGCGCTCGACCAGGCTGGCCCCTTCGTCGGGCGTGCGCTGGGATCGCGGGAGCAGCCACCAGCGGTGCAGCGCGAGGTGCGCCGTGGCGCCGACGGTGTTGTGCGCCCACGGCGCGCCACGGGCGGGCGCGGGGCGATCGAGGTAGGTGAACCGGTACCGCCGCGGGCAGTCGAAGGCGGCCAGCCGCGACGGTGTGCACCCGAAGAGGCGGGTGGGCATGTGCGCGAGGGTCAGCTGCTCAGGCCCGAGCTCCGGCTGCCCCACGACGGTCATGCGAGTCACGGTAGCCGCCGGTCCGGACAGTTCGGCCGCGGCGCGTCCGAGCCCATTCGATCGGACGTGGTCGAGCTGCACCAATGGTCACTCAGCCCGTCTGGTGGTCACTTCCACGGGACCACGAGTGGGCGTAACCGGCCACCAGTGACGCGGTCCGGGATCACTCGCCGACCGGCTTCAGGGCGGCCGGCAGCGCGAGCAGCCGCTCGTAGACCTCGGGGTCGGTGAGACAGGCGCCGAGTTCGGTCGGCTTGTTCGTGCCGTGATAGTCGGACGAGCCGGTGCCCAGCAGGCCCAACTCGCGGGCCAGCCCGGCGGCGTGCGCCCGGTCGGCCGGGTCGTGATCGGGGTGGTCGACCTCGATGCCCACCATCCCGGCCGCGGCCATGGCGGCGATGACCTCGTCGGAGACCACCGGGCCGCGGCGCCGGGCGATCGGGTGGGCGAACACGGGCAGTCCCCCGGCCTCGCGCACCAGTCGGATCGCGTCGAACACGTCCGCGTCGGCCTTGCGCACGTAGTACTTCTGCCGCGACGACAGCAGTTCTGTGAACGCGGTAGAGACGTCGGGCACGACGCCGGCGTCGACGAGCGCCCGGCCGATGTGCGGGCGGCCGACCGAGCCTGATGCCGCGAGCAGGCTCACCTGCTCCCAGGTGATGGGATAGCCGTCGGCGACGAGGCTGTCGACCATCGCCTTGCCCCGGGTTCGCCGACTGGCCCGCAGCCGGGCCCACTCGTCCTGGATCGCGACGTTGTCCGGGTCGGCGAAGTAGCCGAGCAGGTGCAGGCTCGTCCGCCGTCCGTCCGCCGCTTGATGGACGCAGGAGAACTCGACGCCAGGGACGACGGTCAGCCCGGCCGGACGGGCCGCGAACGCCGCGTCCCAGCCGGCGGTCGAATCGTGGTCGGTGATTGCGACGACGTCGAGCCCGGCCGCAGCGGCCGCGCGCACGAGATCGCCCGGCGTGTCGGTGCCGTCCGAGGCCGTGGTGTGGGTGTGCAGATCGATGCGCATGTATACCCAGCCTATGGCGGGGCGGTTCAAGGTCCGTAGCGGCGGCGGCCGAACCGATCGCGCTCGACGTCCACGATCGGCAGCGGCTCGGTGACGTAGTCGACTGGATTGTCGTCCGGATCGGTCGCCACCACGTCTTCGCCCAGCACCTGAGCACGCAGCTCGGTATAGAACCGACTCGGGTGCCGCATGCGAATCAACCGGTTCAGGCCTGGATGGTCACCCGGCGCCTCGAGATAGATGTTGGCGTATCCGAGGATCTTGCCCGGCACCGTCTCTTTGAAGCGCACGCCGGAGATCCGGTCGAGACGCAACCACGCCTCGCCCGAGACCGTCTCCGGGATGCCTTGGACGTGGATGACCCGCTTGCGGGTGAGGATGATCTGCTCGGCCCGCCACTCCCGCCAGCGCATCGAGGCCAGCACCATCCAGGTCAACGTCAGGATCAACGCCCAGGGCCACGGCCACAGCCACGCGGCCACCAGCAGCACGCCGGACAGGATCACACTGATCCTGTGCGGCTTGCGGAACAGCACGATGGGATGCTGCCGGGCCGTGGCCCGCACCGGCAGTTCGGAGGACAGGAAGGCCGGCACGATGCCTCAGGACGAGAGCTTGTTGAAGAAGTTACCGATGCCGTGCGCGACGGTCACGGCGACGTGCCACGCCGCTGTGACGATGTTCGCCGCGTTGTTCGGTGAGGTGATGACGTAGAAGAGGACGAAGGCGACGATAAGCCCGGAGATGACAAGCTTTGCCATCGGGAAGCGCCCCCTCGGTTTTCCGGGCGCACCACAGCGGCTTGCCTCGGATCGTTCATACCGCACGCAGCTGGGCAATTCGGGATGCCGCGCCGCGGGCCACATTTGCTTGGGAGGTGTCGTGGTCGATCGCAAGCCGTGCGCGGGCGGGATCGTGTTCGACGACGACCGGCGGCTGCTCGTCATCAGGCGGGGGCAGCCGCCGTCCGAAGGCGCGTGGTCGGTGCCCGGTGGGCGATGCAAGCCCGGCGAACCGGCGGCCGACGCGTGCGTGCGCGAGGTCGCCGAGGAGACCGGGTTGGTCGTGGCCGTCGAGCGTTTCGCCGGACGGGTGGAACGGGCCGCGCCGAGCGGGGGAAGCTACGTGATCGACGATTTCGTGTGTCGGGTCACCGGTGGGCGGCTACAGCCCGGCGACGACGCCGCCGACGCACGCTGGGTGACGCGTCTGGAGTTCCTTGCCCTTGAGCTGGCGCCCGGGCTGCACGAGGCCCTGGCCGACTGGGGCCTGCTGCCGGACTGACGGTCGACTTCCCCAACGTGCAGGTTCGGCTGCCCCAAGGCGCGTCCGCCTCGGCTGCGCGTTGACGTCTGCGGCGACCACGATTGCGTGAACTGTCGAGGGGGCGGACATGACGGGCGAACCGACACTGCACTATGGCGATCAGAGCGCCGACGGCTGGGTGGAATACGCGCAGGAGTTACTGCTCGGCGTGGCGCCGAACATCAAGATCGACGGCATCTTCTTGGACGAGACGATCAAAGCCGTCTACGAGTTCCAGCAACAGAACGGGCTGATGGTGGACGGCGTCGTCGGTAACCAGACGTGGTCGGTGTTGCGGGGTGGCGAGCAGGCGGCGGTCGGCACCGATGGGCATGCGCACCAGGACACGGACGCCACGATGCACGCGGTCTTCTTCGTCGATCAGAGCCCGTTGGGTAAGAACGGGGAAACGTCCGACGACGGGGACAGCCTGCTGTTCTTTCTCGAATCCGTGGGCTCGATCCCGATCCCCGACAACCAGTACTTCCTCGACATCAACATCACCGGCGGTTCCCAGGGGGTCACCTTCAAGCAGCTGCCGCTGACGAGCGTCTCGCTCTCCGGCCAGACGAACGCCGGGGAGATGATGAGCGCGACGGTCGCCAACCTGCGGAAGGAGCTCGGTACCGGCGACTTCACCTACGACGCCGAGATGCCTCCCGGTCTGGGGGCCGAGAAGCACTCAGGACAATTCAGCGTGCAGTGACGCCGAGCTCGCCTCGCGCGCTTCAGCCACGCGGGATCGGTTGGGGCCGGCCGGGCTGCTCGCCACCGCGCGCGTCGATGTACTCCTGCGTCGGGACCATGACCTTGCGGCGGAAGATGCACACAATCGTGCCGTCCTGGTTGTAGCCGATCGTCTCGACGTAGACGACGCCGCGGTCGGTCTTCGACTTGGACGGCGTCTTGTCGAGCACGGTGGTCTCGCCGTAAATCGTGTCGCCGTGGAAGGTGGGGGCGACATGGCGCAGCGACTCGACCTCGAGGTTGGCGATCGCCTTGCCGCTGACGTCGGCCACCGACATACCGAGCAGCAGCGAGTAGACGTAGTTCCCGACGACGACGTTCTTGCCGAAATCGGTGGTCTTCTCCGCGTAGTTGATGTCCATGTGCAGGGGGTGGTGGTTCATCGTCAGCAGGCAGAAGAGGTGGTCGTCGTACTCGGTGACCGTCTTGCCGGGCCAGTGCTTGTAGACCGCGCCGACCTCGAACTCCTCGTAGTAGCGACCGAACTGCACGATGCGTCTCCTCTGGGCGGCGCGGATGTGACCGGTCACCAGTGTGGCGGGGCGGTTTTCCGGACGCGATTCGGGGCGTTCGGACGTGACGGAGGTCGTTCGCTCGCCGTTCAGCGGGGAGGCACAGCGCAGCCTGGCGTTCAGTCCAGCCCGCGTTCAGTCCAGCCCGCGTCAGTCCAGCCCGCGTTCAGTCCAGCCCGCGTCAGTCCAGCCCGCGTTCAGTCCAGCCCGCGTCAGTCCAGCGGCACAGCACGGCGCGTCAGGTCGAGCAGGTCGGCGTCGCGGTCGAGCCACCGCTCCCGCAGCGCGGCGCTGCCGTGCACCCGGCACCAGGCGAGTTCGTTCGAGGTCGCGGGCAGGACCTGCAGGATGCTGACGTCCCCGGATGGCCCCGCCACCGGCCGCAATGGTGAGTCGACGACCACGACACCCACGCAGGCCGACGCGGCGACGAGCGGCTCGCCGATGTCCATAGTCATGCCGCCGGCGTACACGACGCCCTCTACTGCCGGAGCGGCGGCGAGCACCGCGAGCTTGCGCCAGATCTCCGCGTGCTCGTCGGTGGGATCCCGGACGTGCAGCATGAGTTCGGCCCGTGGTCCGTCCGCTGACAGCACCGACTCGGCCGATCCCGTCATGGGATGTCGCGCCATCCCGAGGGTCAGGTAGGCGCGTTCACCGGGAATCGGCTCGAAGCGCAGCACCTCGATCGGATCGACGCCGACGAAGGACACCGAGGCCCGTTGTGGCCGGTGGCCGAAGTGGTCCACCATCGCGGCCTCGATCGCCGACAGCACCGGCACCTCGCTCACGCTGCGACGCTAGCGGACACTCAACCGGCTGCTCGGACGCGGCCGCCGGGCGGCTGCCGGAGGTCCGCGGCCGTTCGCCCGATTCCCCGAACTGCCCAGAGGGGCAAGACCGGCCTCCCCCTCGGCCGTACTGGGATCCTTGATCGGTGGTGCCCGCCCGCCGACCGTGGCAGAAACGCTCACAGCATCTGGGGGAATCCAATGGTTGGTGCGGACGAGATCATCCACGGCGTCGAGGCAGTCATCGACGTCATCCAGGCCATCAACCCCAAACGGTCCGGAATCATCACCGTCAAGAACCACAGCACCCAGCTGCTGTGGCGGGTGCACGAGCACAGCGAGCACGGGCGCTTCGCGACCGACCGCGCCGACTCGATCCCGCCCGGCGGCCAGGACAGCTTCGGCGTCATGGACTCCGAGAACAGCTTCATGACCGGCTGCGAGGGCACGATCAAGTACAACGCGGGCGGCATGGGTCAGGCCGAGTGGACGATCCACTGGGACCTGCCGGCGGTCGGATCGAACTCGTCCGACCATGAGCTGATCGGTGACCAGGCGTCGCTCTACTCGGCCGTCGAGGACGAGCCAACCGGTGGCCACGACAAGGTGCGGTTCAACTTCAGCCTCGTCGGCGGCCCGCCGGCAGTTACGCCCGACGTCGACCCGCCGCACGTTGATCCCCCGCACGTCGACCCGCCGCACGTTGATCCGCCGTACGTTGATCCGCCCGAGCCCGAGTACACGCCACCCGTCGACACCGCAGAGCCGACCCTGCGGCACGGCGACAAGAGCGTGGACGGGTGGGTCGAGTACCTGCAGCAGATGCTGAACGAGCGTGGGTACGGAGTGCTGGCGGTCGACGGCGACTTCGGCAACGGCACGTATCAGGCGGTCTACCGCTACCAGAGCGACAAGGGTCTGATGGCGGACGGAGTTGTCGGCAACCAGACCTGGGCGTCGCTGCGCAATGAGGCTCCGCGCGACCCGAGCACCGACGGACGTGATCCACACACATTCGTCGAGCAGGGACCCGAGGCCCGCTGGCATGACGCCGATGGAGCCATGCACTACGAGGAAGCCGCCGATCTGTTCTTCATCAACGCGGTGAGTACCGGCGACGAGCCGTTGATGGGAGGCCAGTTCCAGGCGACTGCGAGGTTCACCACCGCCAACGGCGAGATGATCCACTACCTCGAGATCGTGGCGCCCAACGGCGTGATCAACCCCGGCGAGTACTTCTACTTCGCGCTGTCCGGGGCCCGCGCGCTTATCGGCGAGGGCATCGTCAACGTCGAGGCGTACCTGCCCAGTGAGCTGGGTGGCGATCAAATCACGGACTCCGTCCTCATCCCCTACCTTGCGATCACCTGACGGTCCATCGTCGATCGCCATCAATGAAACGACGCGGCGATCTGTTGTTCGACATCGGCATAGTTGGCACCGGCGCGCACCAGCAGTGCGGCGATGCCGTCAAGCGCGTCGCACAACCCCTTTGCGTGCTGATCGAAGTTCTCGTACAGCGTGGTGAACTGAGCGGCGGCCGCTCCTGACCAGTCGGCACCGAAGAGCGGGGAGAGCTGGGACTTCAGGCTCTGATGCTCACCCCGCACGTCCGCGCACACGCGATGCGCGCTGCCGCCGAGGGCTTCGAGCTGACCCGGGGTGACCTTGAGACTCGACACGACGTGCTCCTTCCATGGGCGGCGCCAGCCGCAGACTCCTGACGCCGACGAACGTTACGAGCCGGTCCGACAACGTCCGCTCGCGAGAGCGGCCAGCTGTGGACAACCGCTGGTTATCCACAAGCGACCGCGGAAGCGGGCTCCGGTGTCCCAGCTCGACCACACACTTCACCGGTGCGAATCGAGCTCACGATCATTGGCCCGGACGGCAGCCAGGATGTCGCCGTCGTGGCGCCTCCTGCCGCGCCCTTCGGTGCGCTCGCGCATGAGCTCGCAGCCGTCGCCGGTATACCTGCTGGTGAAGCGCTCTGGGCCGATGATCGGCTGCTTGCGCCCGACGTGAGCCTGGCCGACTCCGGCCTGCGCACCGGATCCCTGCTCACGGCCGAAAGGCCGGATCGCGCCCCAATGCCGTCTGGTGTGCCGTCGCTGCACATCATCAGTGGTCCGGCGGCCGGTCGGTCGGTTCCGTTGGGACGCGGGCGGCAGACAATCGGGCGTGATCCGGGTTGCACGCTCGTGCTCGCCGACGATGCAGCATCGCGGCTGCACGCCGAAGTGGTCGTCGGCAGTACATCCATGACGCTGCACGACCTTTCCTCGACCAACGGCACCCGCGTCGACGGCGTGGAGGTGGGTGTGCGTGGCGTACGGCTGCGGCCCGAGCAGGTGATTCGGATCGGTGATTCCCTGCTCGCCATCGGGTCGTACGGTGACGCGCCCGCGGCACTCGTGGCCGCAGCAGAGGCCATCCTTGTGAACCGCGCTCCCCGTCAGACCCCGGCCGGTCCCAACTGCGAAATCGAGTTGCCGCTGCCGATCGATTCGCCGCGGCCGCGCCGGGTGCAGTGGGTGACGGCCGCACTTCCGGCGGTGGCGGGCGGC
>JAOPVG010000221.1 GCA_025966255.1 Jatrophihabitans sp. | reverse complement strand
CTCGGTCAGCCTGAATTTGTCCCGCCGCCACTGTGCGCGGTGGGCGGGGCGAATGGGATTCGAGCCAGGTGCGTCCACGGCCCGTCGTCGTAACGCCACAGCTCGAAGCCGACCGCCGTCACATCGTAGGGCCGGAACGAGCGGCGCAGCACCGCTAGGGTGGCCCGCGCCTCGGCCGGTTCGACCTTGTTCTGGACGGTGACGTGGGGGCGTAGCCCGTGCTGGTCCTGCGCGGTGAGATGCGGCCACCACAGCCGCTGCAGCACGCGGTGCCGACGGGTGACCTCGGGCGAGGCGAGCAGGTAGGCGACGCCGCGACCCAGCGCAACGATTCCCGCCACCCGCACCGGGAACGCCGCGCCGGAGACGTCGCCCAGGTCGGCGCGCACCTGCGGCTCCAGGGCACCGGGCAGCGCGTGGAACAGGGTCACGTGGGCGCCGACCTGCGCTCGCCCGGGCGGGAACAGGCGCTCGCGCTCGGCGTCGAAGCGCTCCTGCGCCGCGTCGTCGATCGCGAGGGTGACGATCAGGGGCGGCGTCACGGCCGCTGTCGGGCGCGGTGGGCCGCCGCCTTCACCCGATTCTGGCAGGCCTCGGAACAGAAGCGGCGCGTCCCGTTACGGGATACGTCGACGAAGACGCGGTCGCAGGACGGCGCCGCACACACGCCCAGCCGGTCGGCGTAGTCGCTGCCGAGAACAGTGGCGAGCGCCATGGCGACGGAACCGCCCCATCCGGAGCGGTCTTCGGCCGCCGGACCGTGGAAGTGCAGGTGCCAGGGCTGGCCGTCGTGACGCTCCAGCTTGGGCCGCGCGCCATAACGGGCGAGCAGGCCGTTCACCGCGTGGGCGGCCGCGTCGACGTCACCGGAGTCCAGCCGCTCGTACACCGGCCGCACCACCTCGGCCACCTCCACGAAGGCGCGGACCCGGTTCGCGGCCGGTGGCCCCTCGTAGCGGCTGCTCAGCTGCAGCGCCTCGCCGATCTCCGTCGCCAGCTGACCGGCCGGCGGGAGCTCGTAGGCCCGACCTTGCCGCTCGCCCGGCGTCGCGGCATTGACGAGCGCCGCCGACACGGCGACGATCCCGTCCACGTGACTGCCGAAGTTCACTTGACCAGTTACTCCTCGATCGCTAGCTTCGTAACTGTCGAACTTACAAACAACAGTTACGGAGGCCAGTATGCTCACCTCGACGCAGGCGCGCCAGTGGCTGGACCGGTGGGATCGGCAGCAGGAGTTCTACCTCGCTGACCGGGAGGAGCGCTTCACCGTCATCGGCGACGTGGTAGCGGCGGCGGCAAACCGTCCGGACCCGGTCGTGGTGGATCTCGGCGCCGGCCCGGGATCGCTGTCGGTGCGGCTGCTCCACCGGCTTCCGGACGCGGAGGTGATCGCCGTCGACGCCGATCCGATGTTGCTCGGGCTGGCCCGAGCCGCCTACGGCTCGACGCGCGGGCTGCGCATCGTCGAGCACGACCTCCGGGACGCGGCTTGGGTGCCCGCGCTCGGTCGGCCCGACGGCGTCGAGGGCGTGGACGCGATCGTCAGCACCACGGCGTTGCACTGGCTCACCGAGCCGGAGCTGGGCGCGTTGTACCGGGCGTGCGCCGGCCTGCTGCGCCCCGGCGGCGTGCTCGTCGACGGCGACAACTTGAGGGAGAGTGCCGACCGTCCTCGGCTGGACGCCCTGACCAAGCACGTCCGCGACGCGCGGATCGAGCGGACGGCCGGACGGGACCGCGAGGACTGGAGCGCGTGGTGGGAAGCCGTCGCGCAGGCGCCGGAACTTGCCGAGCTGACCGATGCCCGCGGCGCCCGACCCATCGACCACACCGTGCCGCAGGAGCCGACCCTCGACGACCACGTCCGGCTGCTTCGCGAGGCGGGGTTCGCCGAGGCGGGAACCGTGTGGCAGTGCGGTGACGACCGCGTGCTCGTCGGCGTTCGCTGAACCGGGCGAGTGCCCCGACTGAGCGATCATCGACGGGCCGACCAGAACGTGTTGCAGGTTAGCTGTTAACGTGCCACCCATGGCGACTCGTGCGGAGCTCGAACAGGCCCTGCAGCACTACCAGGTCACCGTTCGTCGGGCGCACGCGGAGCAGGACTGGAACCTCTTCGCCGGGCTGTTCACCGAGGACGCCGACTACAACGAGCACGCCTACGGCCGGTTCCGCGGTCGCCCCAAGATCGCCGAGTGGGCCGTGCGCACGATGTCGACCTTCCCCGGCAACGCGATGGTCGAATTCCCACTCGGCTGGTCGGTGCTCGACGAGGAGCGCGGTTGGATCATCTGCGAGATCCGCAACCTGATGCAGGATCCGGGCGACGGCAGCGTGCACGAGACGCCGAACCTGACGATCCTGCACTACGCCGGTGACAACCTCTTCTCCTACGAGGAGGACGTGTACAACCCGACGCGCTTCATGGCGATGGTCGCGGGCTGGGCCAAGGTGGCCGAGGCCCACGGCACGTTCCCCGCTGACGGCCAAGCCTGGCTGGAGCGCTTCGGCTCCGTGCGCGCCTGACATCGTGATCTCCGACGACCGGCTGGTGATCGCCGCCGACGGCTCCTGCCTCGTCAACCCGGACGGGCCGGGCGGTTGGGCGTGGGCGGTGTCTCCGGAGCATTGGCGGGCCGGGGGACACCCCTCGACCACCAACAACAAGATGGAACTGCGAGCGGTGTTCGAGGCGCTCTGCGCCACCCCGGTCGACCGTCCGCTGCTGATCGAGACCGACAGCCTGTACGTGATCAAGGCGCTCACCGTGTGGCTGGACAAGTGGCAGCGCAACGGCTGGCAGAACTCGAAGCGAGAACCGGTCAAGAACAGAGCAGCGATCGTGGCCATAGACCAGCTGCTACTGGGACGCGATGTGACCTGGCGGCACGTCAAGGGACACGCCGGGCACGTGTTGAACGAGGTCTGCGATCTGCGCGCCGGTCTCGCTGCGGCCGCGACCCGCGGCGGCACGCCCGTCGAAATCGGGCCGGGCCTGCCGAGTTGATGCCGCTGGTCCGTACCGTTGTCGGCATGGACGATCGCGCGGTGGACGACCCGCTGGCGGGGTACACCGTGGGGATCACTGCGGCCCGGCGCCGGGAGGAACTCGGCAGCGCCCTCGAGCGGCGCGGGGCCCGCATCATGTACGGCCCGGCGATCCGCATCGTGCCGCTGGCCGATGACACCCAGTTGCTCGAGGCGACCAAGCGCTGCCTGGACGCGCCGCTCGACCTCGTCGTCGGCACCACCGGAGTCGGTTTCCGCGGCTGGCTGGACACCGCCGAAACGTGGGGCCTGGCCGAACCGCTGCACGCGTCGCTGGCCGAGTCGACGATCCTGGCCCGCGGACCGAAGGTGCGCGGTGCGGTGCGCGGCGCCGCCCTGCGGGAGGCGTGGTCGCCGGAGTCGGAGTCGACGAACGAGATGCTCTCGCACCTGCTGGCGAACTACGAGCTGAACGGGTTGCGCGTGGCCGTGCAGTTGCACGGTGATCCGTTGCGGGAACTCGTCGACACGCTGCGCAGTCGCGGCGCGGACGTGATCGAGGTGCCGGTCTATCGGTGGGAGCCGCCCGAGGACGAGCAGCCGCTGCATCGGCTGATCGACGCCGTAGCTTCCGCGGCGGTGGATGCGCTCACCTTCACCAGTGCGCCAGCGGCGGTGAACTTCTTACGCACCGCCGACGAGCGGGGCCGCGGTGCGTCGCTGCGCGAGGCGTTGCGCGGGCCGGTCCTGTGTGCGGCGGTCGGACCCGTGACGGCGGCTCCGCTGTTGGCCGAGGACGTACCGGTCGTGCAGCCGGACCGCTTCCGGCTGGGCGCGTTGATCCGCGACATCGTCGAGCAGTTGCCGCTTCGGCCGAAGGTCGCGCCGTAGCGCTACCGGGTGTGAGTGGCGCTCGGGCGCGTCTGGGAAGCTGCACCAGTGAGTCATACCGAGGATCTGATCGCGCGCGACGTCGCCGCCGTCTGGCACCCGTTCACGCAGCACGCGCTGTGGCCGGCCGACGAGCCGCTGGTCATCGACCGCGGCTCCGGGACGTTTCTCTATGACACCGACGGCAACCGCTACCTCGACGGTTGCTCATCGCTGTGGGTCACCGTCCATGGACACGGCGAGCCCGCCATCGACGCGGCGATCCGTGCCCAGCTCGACCGCCTCGACCACTCGACCTTTCTCGGCTTGACGCACGAGCCCGGCATCCGGACCGCCGAGGAGCTGCTGCGGATCGCGCCTGAGGGGATGTCGAAGGTCTTCTTCGCCGGGGACGGCTCGTCGGCCGCCGAGGCCGCGATCAAGATGGCCTACCAGTCCGCATCGCAGCGCGGCGAGGACCGGCCGCTCTACGTCCACTGCGCCGAGGGTTATCACGGGGACACGCTCGGCGCGGTGTCGCTCGGCGGCGTCTCGCTGTTTCACGACACCTACCGGCCGTTGCTGATCGAGACTCGGATGGTGTCCTCGCCCGGCGTGCTCGCGCCGGGGCAGACGCGGGCCGACCGGGCGGCCGAGGTGCTGGCCGAGGTGCGCGCGCTGCTGGCCGTCGAGGGTGATCGCGTGTGCGCCGTGGTCGTCGAGCCGCTGGTGCAGGCCGCGGGCGGGATGCTGACGCACGACCCGTCGTTCCTGGTCGGGGTGCGCGAGCTGTGCGATGCATCGGGCGCAGCCATGCTGGTGGACGAGGTCGCGACGGGCTTCGGGGCGACCGGCCGGTGGTTCGCCGTCGAGCACGCCGGTGTGGTGCCGGATCTCATGGTGGTAGGCAAGCGGATCACCGGCGGTGTGCTGCCGCTGTCAGCGGTGCTCGTCCGGGAATCTGTTTACGAGCCGTTCCTCGGCGCCGGCACCCGCACGTTCTTCCACGGCCACACGTACACCGCCAACCCGCTGTGCTGCGCGGCGGCGCTCGCGAACCTCGCGTTGATGCATGAGCGGGGGACGGTGGCCCGCGCGGCCGAGGTGGGCGAGCGACTCGGCGCCGGACTGGAGAAGGTGGCGGCCTATGACGGCGTGGCCGAGGTGCGGCGCGTCGGCACGATGACCGGTATCGAGGTGCGATCGGTGGGCGAGCGCACCGGCTTCGAAGTCTGCCGAGCCGCTCGGCGCCGCGGCGCGATCATCCGCCCGCTCGGCGACGTCGTGGTGCTGATGCCCCCGCTCGGCATCAGTGACGCGGAGCTCGACGAACTGCTCGGCATCCTCGACGAGTCGGTGCGCGAGGTGGTGCGGTGAGCGAGCGCAGCGAGCGAACAATGGCATGGGGGATTCGCCGACCGAACGAGCGCAGCGAGGCTCGGGCGTGAGCTCGCCCCTGGACCGGGTGCGGGCGGCGCTGGCCGCTCGCGAGGCCGCCGGGCTGCGGCGGGTATTGCGTCCGCGGGCGTCGGGCGAGGATGTGCTCGATCTTGCTGGCAACGATTATCTCGGGCTCGCCCACGACCCGCGGGTGGTGGCGGCCGCGGCGGCTGCGGCAGCCGAGTGGGGCGTTGGCTCGACGGGCTCGCGGCTCGTCACCGGAACGACGGAGTTGCACGCGCGGCTCGAGGGGGAGTTGGCGGCGTTCTGCGCGGCGCCGGCGGCGCTCGTGTTCTCGTCCGGCTATCTCGCGAACCTCGGCGCCCTGACCGCGCTCGGCGGCCCGGAGGTCGCAATCGTCTCGGATGCGGGCAACCATGCGTCCCTGATCGACGGATGCCGACTGTCGAACTCAGCCGTGACCGTGGTGCCGCACCGCGATCTGGACAAGGTCGACGCCGCGCTGGCCGCCGCCGATCTACCCGACCGACTGGTGGTCACCGACGCGATCTTCTCCGTGGACGGCGACCTCGCGCCGCTTGCCGCGATGCACGCGCTCGCCCGGCGGCACGGGGCTCTTCTGGTCGTGGACGAGGCGCACTCCCTGGGCGTGGTGGGGCCGGCCGGGCAGGGTGCTGTGGAGGCCGCCGGGCTCGCCGGCGAGCCCGATGTCGTGCGCACCGTCACGCTGTCGAAGTCCCTTGGCGCGCAGGGTGGGGCGGTGCTCGCCGCGGCGGAGGTGATCGACCTGCTGGTGAACACGGCTCGTCCGTTCATCTTCGACACCGGCCTGGCGCCGCCGTCGGCCGGTGCGGCGCTGGCCGCGCTGCAGTTGCTCGCGGCTGAGCCCGCACGTGTTGCGGCGGTGCGGGGCAATGCCGCGCGACTGGCCGAGGTGGTGCGGGCGCTGGGCGTGGAGACGGTGGTGCCCGACGCTGCGGTCGTGCCGGCGTTCCTGGGCGATCCGCGCCGCGCGGTGGCCGCTGCGGCGGCGTGCTTGGCGGCCGGGGTGCGGGTGGGGTGCTTCCGGCCGCCGTCCGTGCCGCCCGGGCGATCCTGCCTGCGTCTCACCGCCCGCGCCGACCTCAGCGCGAGCGATCTGGGCCGCGCGTCGGAGGTGCTCGAGCAGGTGCTCGGGTGACCCGGTTCCGGGCTCCGGCGGCGGGCGCGACCCGCCGATGAGCGTCCTGATCGTCACGGGCACGGGCACGGACGTCGGCAAGACCGTCACCACCGCCGCCCTGGCCGCCTGCGCCCAAGCCCAAGCCCAAGCCCAAGCCCGAACACCGGGCAGCGTCGCCGTCGTCAAGCTCGCGCAGACGGGCGTCCGACCCGGCGCGCCCGGCGATCTCGCCGAAGTGACCCGGCTGTCCGGCATCACTGAGGTGCACGAATTCGCCCGCTACCCCGACCCGCTCTCGCCCCACCACGCCGCACAGGTCAGCGGCCGGCCCGAGCTCGAACAGGGCGACGCCGTCATGCGTGTCCTCGATCTCGAAAGCCGGCATGACCTCGTCGTCATCGAGGGCGCCGGCGGCCTGCTGGTGCCGTTCACGTCATCGGATCGCTGGACCTTGGTCGATCTCGCCAGCTCGCTGCGCGCCGGCGTGGTGGTCGTCGTCGCAGCGGGTCTCGGCACGATCAACCACACCGCGCTGACGGTCGAGCGGCTCGCCGAGGACCGCATCGAGCTCCGAGGCATCGTGATCGGCAGCTGGCCGACCCGCCCCGACCTCGCCACTCGCTGCAATGTCAGCGACCTCGCCGCGATGGCACCGGACGGCGCGCTCGCAGGCGTCCTGCCGGCCGGAATGGCGACGGTGAGAGACTTCCGGAAGCAGGCCCGCGCTGCCCTTGCGCCGCGCTGGGGCGGAACGTTCGACTGGCCGGCCTTCCAGGCCGCCGTACGACCCTAGGAGCAACGTGCCCGACGTCCTCGCCACCGCCCGCACGCAGGTCCTCGAGCAGGGCATCGGTCTCGGCGAGGAGCAGGCACTGGCGTGCCTGCGGCTGCCCGACGAGCGGGTGGACGAGCTGCTCGACCTGGCCCACGCCGTCCGCACCAGATGGTGCGGCGACGAGGTCGAGGTCGAGGGCATCGTCTCGCTGAAGACCGGCGGCTGCCCCGAGGACTGCCACTTATGCTCCCAATCCGGTGTGTTCGACTCGCCCGTCCGTTCCGCGTGGCTGGACATCCCGTCGCTGGTCAAGGCCGCCCAGCAGACGGCCGAGACCGGAGCCACCGAGTTCTGCATCGTCGCCGCCGTGCGCGGTCCCGACGAGCGCCTGATGAAGCAGGTGCGCGAGGGCGTCGCGGCCATCCAGGCCGTCGTCGAAATCAATGTCGCCTGCTCGCTCGGCATGCTGACGCAGGACCAGGTCGACGAGCTCGCCGCAATCGGCGTGCACCGGTACAACCACAACCTGGAGACGGCGCGCTCGTACTTCCCCGGCGTGGTCACCACACACTCGTTCGACGAGCGGGTCGACACCTGCGAGATGGTCCGCAAGGCCGGCATGGAACTGTGCTGCGGCGGCATTCTCGGCATGGGCGAGACGCTCGAGCAGCGGGCCGAATTCGCCGCCCAACTCGCCGAACTCGCGCCCGACGAGGTGCCGCTCAACTTCCTCAATCCCCGCCCCGGCACCCCATTCGGCGATCAGGAGCCGATGTCCGCCACCGACGCGCTGCGCGCCGTGGCGGCGTTCCGGCTCGTCATGCCCCGCACGATTCTGCGCTTCGCCGGCGGCCGGGAGATCACGCTGGGCGACCTCGCCGAGCGGGGCGTGCGAGGCGGCGTCAATGCCGTGATCGTCGGCAACTACCTCACCACGCTCGGCCGTCCGGCCGACCAGGACCTCGCGATGCTCGCCGACCTCAAGATGCCGATCAAGGCCCTGGCCAAGAACCTCTGATGTACTGCGATCGATGCGGCCGGCCCACAGACGACGGCGATCACGCCGCCTGTGATCGCGCGCGCGACCTCGAGCCGCCGCGCTATTGCGCGCAGTGCCGGCGCCGCATGGTGGTGCAGGTGACGCCGACGGGCTGGACGGCTCACTGTGTCGAGCACGGCGAACTCGTCGGCTGACGCACCAGCCGTCGCCAGGCCAGTTCAGGCTTGGGCGGCGCGCGCCACTTCCAGCTCGGCCACGACCGCGTGCAAACGTTCGGCGCTGTTCTTCGATCGCAGCAGGTAACCCACCGACCAGACCGCGGGCGTGCCCGTCCGGGCGACCCAACGCGTGGCGTACCACTGGGTTCGCTCTCCGTTGCGCAACCGCTCGGACTCCTCGGGCGGTAGGTCGAGGGCAAGGGTGGCGCGGCGACCGGTCCCGGTCAGGCGCACCGCCGTCACATCAGCTGCGGGCACGATGAAATCCCACCAGTCAGCCGCGGCCGCGTCGACCTGATCGTCCTTGGCGACGGGGCGGATGCGGCCGTGAACCACGCCACCCCGCACGGCGAGCATCGGTTGCCCGGCGCCCATGATCCACCAGGCCGTGCCCGCGACGTAGCCGTAGAAGATCACAACACCGAGGACGAGCGCAGCAAGGGCGACCAGCCAGAACGCGGTACCGAACGCAATCGCGAGCGCGATCAGGTTGATGAGGACGACCAGGTACAACACCGTCCACCACGCCGCGGCACCGCCGCTCGCCCGGCGCTTGGGCGGGCTCGAGAAGGTCCTCGCCCGGCGCGGCCCGACCACGCGGGCGCCGGCCCGCCAGATGCCGCGTTCGCAGCGCAGCAGCTCCACGCCTGCCGCTGGGGACGGGTTCATTTGCGCGTCGTGGCCTCGGCGTACTTGGCGCGCAGCTTTTCCTGCTGCTCGCGGATCATCGTGTTCACGTCGTCCATCTTCTGCTGCATCTCCCGCACCATGTCGCCACCGAGGATGCCGGCGCCACTGGTCATCTCCGACATCGCCTCCGTCGTCTTGGCCTGCGCATCGTCGGCCGCTCGCTGCGCAGCGGTGACGACCGCATCACGAAGGTCGGCGGTGTCCATCCGCCGCGACTTCGGATCGAAAGCGATGTCGACGAGCTTCCCGCCGGGGGAGCACGTCACCGTCACCAACGCGTTGTCGTCGCTGCCCTCACCGTGGATCTCCCGCATCCGTTTGGCCAGCTGCTCGCTGTGCGCGGTGACGTCTGCGATCGTCTTTTGAAGGTCGAACTCGGTCATGCTCTGCCTTCCGCTACAGGGGAGTCTTGTAGTTCTGATCGATGTGGAACTCGGTCATGTCCGGCACGCCGGCCGCGCCGGCGTCCGGCAGCGCGCCGAGGGAGAGCAGGTCCTTCGCCAGACCCATGATCAGGCTGATGACCAGTCCACCGGCTGCGATGAGGCCGCTGATCGTCGAGAGCACCCCGGCGTCCATCGCAGCGCCGGTTGCGTTGATGATCCCTTCGATGACCGGGATGTCGAGCGGGAACACCTCCGCGCACTTCATCGCGATCAGCCACACCAGGAACGGCGCGACGAGCGCCATCAGGCCCAGCCACAGGCCGGCCAGCGCCGCGACCAGATCCTGCATGACGCTGCCGATCGTGTCGATGTAGTCCGCGATGTCGTCGAGGTGCGCCTTGATCTTGTTCGCCAGCGCCTGGAAAGCGTCGCGTCCCTCACCGGTCCACTTGCCGACGGTCGCGACGCAGGTGGTGTTGAAGGTGGTGTTGAGCGAGCCCTTGATGTGCTTGGCCTCGAGGGTCAACGACGATGCCGAGGCACTGATGCTGAACGGGTTGGAGATGAACAACGCCGCGGCGATCGTGGAAGGGATGAACGCTGGGCACAGGGCACTGGCGGTCGTCATGAGCCCGACTGTCGCGTACACGAAGACCTCGGTGACCATCGCCGCTGCGCCTACTGCGGTCGCGCCGGCGAGCTTCCCGCCCAGCCCGGACTGACCGTAGGCCGAGCCGTAGCTCTCCTGGTGCTGAGGCGTTCCGTCGAATCCCTGGACATTGAGATTCTCCCCTTTCTCGTACTCCGTCGCCGTGTCGTTCAGCCGGTTGGCGATGGCGGCGATCACGTCGTGGGCGCCCTGCAGGTCCTTCGAGATGAAGTCGATGCGCTGGTGGTAGAGCGCCTCGAGCGGCGACAACGCGATGCCGAATCCGGGGGCGGAGATCTGCGAGTCCTGGACGACCGCGGACCGCGCCTCGGCGTAGGCCGGAGCGACGGTGTCAGACAGCGTCTTGGCGTGGCTTCGCAATTCGTTCGGATCGACGGTGAAGTTGCCCATCAGTCGGCGCCCTTCGTTCGGTGTCAGACTCGGCCAAGCCGAGGCCCAAACCTACCCAAGTCGGATGAATGTTCTGAAGGGGGAGAGGTACCCGCTCGGCCGCGGCCCACCCCCGACTGAGCGCCGGCCGATCGCGTGCCCGTGACCGGTCATACCGGCGGTAACACACACATCTTGGGGACTGAAGTCCTCCCCGCTGGGACGATCTCCGCGTAGCATGTGAGCGGTCAACTAGACACGCGGCCCCCCGGCGCAATCAGTCGGCGGAGGTATGTGTGCAGCACCTAGCAAGCAACCAGCGTCGTCCGCAGATCCAGGACCCGGTTGTGATCCGCGTCGTGGTGGCCATCGTCGTTGTCTGCGGGGTCATCGGGCCGGCTTTCGCGCTCGCGTGGGCTGTGTTGGCGGGCAACGCCGACGACGCCCGCAAGCGCGACCGCAGCGACGGGGACGGCCTGGGCCGGCCGCGGTACCGCGACGCCGCCGCGATGCAACACCCGCCGGACAAACCGCAGAGCTGGTCGAGCGCCTCAGCGAGCGACGGGACCCGTTCGCGGGTCCACGACTGGTCCCGGCCCCAGCAGACGGGCTAGGCCGGCGCGGACTAATCCTTGGGTTTGGTCATCGAGAGGACGTCGAGCACCTCGTCGAGCTTCTCCTCGCTGATCTTGTCCGGCACGTGCCCGCGCTCGACCACGACCTCGAGGATCGTCTTGCGTTCGGCCAGCTCCTGCTTGGCGATCTTGCCGGCCTCGTCGTAGCCGACGTAGTGGTTGAGCGGCGTGACGATCGAGGGCGACGATTCGGCGT
>JAOPVG010000209.1 GCA_025966255.1 Jatrophihabitans sp. | reverse complement strand
ACGCCGAATTCGCTGCCAGGCTGTTGTTCGAGCGCGGCCTTGCGCTGCATCACGTTGGCAAGCGCGTTGCCGAACGCGGCCAGAGCCGCGAACATGAAGCTCAGCCAGGTGGCTGTGCTCATCGGGCTACGGCGGCCTTGACCAGAGATCGACCGAAGTCCCACATCAACCCGGTGCCACGGTGTGCGTCTTCCATGACGGCCGTGAACGCGTCGACGAACGCATCGACTTCGCGCTCACCGATCGTCAGCGGCGGGATGAGCTTGATGACCTCGAGGTGATCCCCGGACACCTGGGTGAGGATGCGGTGGCGGTGGAACAGCGCGTGGACAATGGTCTGCGCGAACAACCCCTTACGGGCGGACTGCAGGGCCATCCACGGTGCGCGCAGCTTCCACGCCGAAGGCCGACCGAACTCGATGCCGATCATGAGCCCGCGGCCGCGTACGTCGGTCAGCATCTCGTAGCGGTCGGTGAGCTCGGCCAGCCGCTTGCTCAGCTGCTCCCCGGTCGAGCGCGCATTGGCAACGAGGTCGTCGCGGTCGATGACGTGCAACGTGGCGAGCCCGGCCGCCATCGCCTGGGCGTTGGAGCCAAACGTCGAGTCATGCACGAGGACTCGATCCATCGACGAGTACACCTTCTTGAAGATCCACTCCTTGGCCATCGTGGCCCCGACCGGGATGTAGCCGCCGGAGAGAGCCTTCGCGGTGGCGACGATGTCGGGCTCGACGTCGTCGTGCTGGAAGGCATAGAAGTCGCCGGTGCGCCCGATGCCGGTCTGCACCTCATCGACGATGAGCAGCGCTTTGTGCCGGCGCAGCAGTTCGTGGGCCGCGGCGAGGAACCCGGGCGGCAGTACGGCGACGCCCTTGCCCTGGATCGGTTCGACGAGGAGTCCGGCGACATCGCCGCGCCGCAACTCACGATCGAGGGCCGCGAGGTCGCCGAACGGAATTGGCGAATCCGGCAGCAGCGGGCCGAACCCGCTCCTGAACTCTTTCGCCCCGTTCACGGAGAGCGAGCCGACGGTCAGGCCGTGGAAGGCGTGATCGCAGTAGATGATCCGGCCGCGTCCGGTGGCATGGCGCGCGAACTTCAACGCGGCCTCCACTGCTTCGGTACCGCTGTTGCTGAAGTACACCCGGTCCAGATGCGGCGCTCTGGCCAACAAGGCCTCGGCGAACAGACCGGCCAGCGGCGGTGCGTCGAACTGGGTCAGGTCGGCGAGGTTGGCATCGAGGACATCGTGGATCGCCTGCCGCACGGTGGGGTCGTGACGGCCCAGGGCGAAGACGCCGAAGCCCGAAAGCATGTCGAGGTAGTCGTTGCCGGCCTCGTCATACAGGTACGCGCCCTGCGCTCGGGCGTACACCTTGTCGAAACCGATCGCATGCAGCATCCGCGAAAGCTGCGGATTGACGTGCCTGTCCTGAAGCTCGTACCGCTCGCTGCCCCTGCTGCGGAGCAGGCTCCGCAGATCGAAGCGCTGGCCGACCTCGACCGTCAAGGAGACCTCCCATAGGAGTGAGCCGAAAACACGCCGATAAAGCCGCCGGCGACACCGGATCACGGTACCTAAACCGACCTATACTCTGATATACCCGTGAAGGACGTTGTTAGTTCGGTTAACCAAACTTATACCGGGTACCAGATCGGGGCAGCCTATGGCCGAGAGCGGCGCAGGACTGAACGCCCCCGTTGCGGCGGAGGCGCAAAGCGTCCTGTCTGCCATCGCGGCCGCGTCGCTGGGTCAACACGGGTCAGAGAACTTCCCGGTTGCCTTGCGTGTCGTGCCGCGTCGGTCGCGCGGCCACTTGCTGCGGATCTACACCTTCGCCCGCTTCGTCGACGACGTCGGGGATGAGGCTCCGGGAAATCGATTGGCGCTGCTCGACATGATCGAACAGGACGTCCGGACGCTGAGCACCGGACGCTCGAAGCTAGCGCCAGTGGCCGGGCTCGGGCCGGTCGTCCGTGATTGTGGACTTCCGCTTGAGCCCCTACTGGATCTGATCGAGGCCAACCGGATGGATCAGCGCGTGAGCCGTTACCGCACCTTCGACGACCTCCTCGCCTACTGTCGCCTGTCCGCAGCTCCGATCGGTCGCATGGTGCTGTCCGTGGCCGGGGTGTCTGGTGCGGACGAGGTCGCGATGTCCGACTCGATCACGGCCGGATTGCAGGTGCTGGAGCACTGCCAGGACGTCGGCGAGGATGCCCACGCCGGACGCGTGTACCTGCCGGCCGAGGACCTGCAGGCCGCGGGCGCCACCGACGCAGACCTGCTCAACGCAACCACGTCGCCGCAGGTTCGCCGCGTCGTTGCGCTCCAGGTCGACCGGGCCCGCGCCATGCTGCAGGACGGGCGACCGCTGATCAGGCAGCTGCACGGGTGGTCCCGCCTTGCGGTGAGCGGGTATCTCGCCGGAGGTTTGGCCACGGCCGCTGCGCTGCGCTGCGGCGGCCATGACGTCCTGGCCACGCAAATTCGTCCCAGCAAGGTCCGCACGATCGGCGAGGCGGCCCGGCTGGTGGTGGGGCGGTGACCAGCGCCGCGACCGTGACCCAGGCCTACGCGGTGTGTGAGCAGATCACCCGCGAGCAGGCGCGCAACTTCTCGTGGGGGATCCGCCTGCTGCCCCCGGCGAAGCGCACGGCGCTGTCGGCGGTGTACGCGGTGGCGAGGCGTATCGATGACATCGGCGACGGCACGCTGCCGGACGACGACAAGCTCCGGCTGCTCGCTGAGCAACGCGCTCGCGTGACCGACCCTGCCTCACACTCCGACGACCCGGTCTTGCTTGCGTTGAGCGACGCGGCGCGGCGGCTCCCCATCCCGCTCGCCGCGTTCGGCGAACTCGTCGACGGCTGCGAGATGGACGTCCGGGGCCGGCACTACGACACCCTCGACGATCTCGTCGAGTACTGCCGATGCGTGGCCGGCTCGATCGGCCGCCTGTCCCTCGGTGTCTTCGGCCTCCGCTCGTCCGCAGCCCAGTCCGCCGAGGCCGCCGAGCTGGCCGACGCGCTCGGGGTTGCCCTGCAGATCACGAACATCCTGCGCGATATTCGCGAGGATCTCAGCAACGGACGCGTATATCTGCCTCAACGCGACCTCGACTTGTTCGGCTGCAAGCTGACGACCCTGCCTGACGGCACGCTGGACCCGCAGGACGGTGCCTTGGCCGAGGTTGTCCGCTTCGAGGCGGCGCGGGCATGGGGCTGGTATGACCGCGGACTCCAGTTGCTGGACCTGTTGGACCACCGCAGTGCGGCCTGCTGCGCCGCCATGGCCGGCATCTACCGCGAACTGCTGCAACGCATCGCGGCCGATCCGACTGCCGTCATGCGCGGCCGTATGTCGCTCTCCGGGGGCGACAAGCTCCGCGTTGCCGCTCGGGCCCTCACCGGCGGTGGTCGCAGCCGTGGCTGACGCGCCAGCGGTCGTGGTCGGCGGCGGTCTCGCCGGCATTGCGGCCGCGCTGCGCCTCGCCGACGCCCGGCGCGAGGTTGTCCTGCTGGAAAAGCGTCCGCGGCTCGGTGGCGCGGCGTTCTCGTTCACCCGCGGCGGCTTGTCCGTCGACAACGGTCAGCACGTGTTCCTGCGGTGCTGCGAGGCCTACCAACAGCTGCTGAGCCGGCTCGGCGTATCCGACCTCGTCACGGTGCAGAAGCACCTGGACATTCCGGTGCTGCGACCGGACGGGCGGAGGGCGCGATTGAGCCGGCTGCCGGGTGTACCGGCACCTGCGCATCTTGGTGCGGCCCTCGCCGGGTACCGGCTGCTCGGGGCGCCCGACCGGCTGCGCGTCGTCCGCGGCGCGTTGGCCCTGCGGCGGCTCGACCCGCGCAACCGTGATCTCGACCGTATGTCGCTGGGGGCGTTTCTCCGCGAGCACGGCCAGAACGATGCAACGATTGCCGGTATGTGGAGCATCATCGCGACGGCGACTCTGAACCTGCCGCCGGATGAGGCGTCCCTGGCCCTGGCCGCCAAGGTGTTCCGCACCGGGCTGCTCGATCACGCACCCGCGGCCGATGTCGGGTACGCCGCCGCGCCGCTCGGCCGGCTGCACTCCTCGGCGGCCCGCGATGCGCTCGCCGCGAGTGGTGTCGACGTCCGGCTGGGCCATGCGGTCGACGCGATCGAGCCGGGCGGGATCGTGCGGGCTCACGCAGCCGACGGTGAGCGCAGCTGGGTCACAGACACCGTCGTGCTGGCCGTCCCGCACCGCGACGCCTTCGCCGCCATGCCGGGCTTGGCGGCTACCGATGCCGCTCCGGCGGCGGGGCTGGGGGAGTCACCAATCGTGAACGTTCACGTCGTCTACGACCGGCGGGTCACCGACCTCCCGTTCGGTGCAGCGATCGACTCGCCGGTGCAATGGTTCTTCGACCGCACCGACTCCTCGGGCCTGCGGACCATCCACCCGCACGGGCAGTACCTCGCGATCACCGTGTCGGCCGC
>JAOPVG010000182.1 GCA_025966255.1 Jatrophihabitans sp. | reverse complement strand
AACCGACCCCCCTGCTCGACGCCGACGGGTTGCGTCGCCTGATCGCCGGACCGCCGGAGTGACCGCCGGGCTGGACCATCTCGTGCTGGCGGCGCCGGTGCTGGCCGACGCCGTCGCGCAGTTCGCGGAGCTGACCGGCGTCGAGCCCGTCCCGGGCGGCAACCATCCCGGCCTCAGCACGGCGAACTACCTCGTCGGCCTGGGCGGTTCGGCCTACCTGGAGATCATCGGACCCGATCCGGCCCAACCGGCGCCGGATCGCCCGCGGCCGTTCCTGGTCGACCGTCTGGACACGCCGCACGTCGTCACCTGGGCCGTGCGGCCGGACGATCTCGACGCGACCGTCGCCACCGCCCGGGCCCGCGGTTACGACCCCGGCGAGGCCGTCCCCATGTCGCGGCGGGCACCGTCGGGCGATCTCCTCGAATGGCGGCTGACGACGCCCGAGCTGGAGCGCAGCGACGGCCTCGTCCCGTTCCTGATCGACTGGGGCGCCACACCGCATCCGACCTCGCGCAACCTTCCGCTGACGCCCCTGGTGTCGCTGCGCGGCCGCCATCCACGCCCGGCGGCGGCGCGGGCCGCGCTCGCCGCCCTCGACGTGCACCTTGACGTCTCGCCGGGCCTGCCGGCCGGCTTCACGGTCGTGGTCGACAGCGCCCGTGGTCCGGTCACCCTGCCCTAGCGCTACAGCGACACGCTGCCCGACCGCCCGAGCGCGTGCGTGCGCAGCCGGAACCGCTCGGGTACCTCGCCCTCGCCGGTCACGAGCGCGGCCACGTACTCGCCGACGAGCGGTGCGAACTTTGCGCCGTGCCCGGAGCAGGGCGAGCAGACCACCACCGGGCCCACGCGATCGAGAACGAAGTCCTGCGTCGGCGTGGCGGTGTAGAGGCAGGTGGTCTCACCCTGCGGGGTCGGATCGAGGCCGGGCAGCCAGTGTCGGGCGTAGTCGACGATGCGCGCGCGGGAGTCCGCGTCGATGATGCCCTCACCATGACTTGCGGGCGCAACCGGCACACCGGCGTAGTGCTCACCGATCTTGCGGGCGTCGTCCGGGCCGCCGTCCCGTCCGCCGGCCAGGTGGTAGATCACCGGATCCCCTTCGTGAATCACGCTCGGCCACAACGGCGCGGCCGGGTCGAGGCGCGGCAGATGGAACACCGAGTGCCGCGTGACCCGCAGTGGCGGCAGTTCGACCACACCCTGCAGCAGCGGCTCGATCCATGCGCCCGCGGCCACAACGACACAGTCGCCCGTCCCGGACGACCCGTCGCTGCAGTCCACAACCGCACCCGCGGCGGTGGGCCGAACTGCCGTCGCCGCCACCTCGTGCCGGACCACCGCACCGTGCCGTACGGCCTCGGCGAGCAGGGCCCGCACGGCGGCATCGGCATCGAGCGTCCCGCCCTGCGGGTGGAACAGGACGTCGCCGTCGAACCGCATGCCAGTCCAGCGGGCCTCGGCCTCGCTCGCCGGCAGGAGCTCGTTGGGCACGCCGGACGCCGTCAGCTGCGCGGCCACTTCGGGCACGTTGCGGGCCGGACCGAAGTCCAGCGCGCCGATCATCCGCAGCAGGTCGGCGCCAGAGGACAGCTCGATCTCACGCCACAGCTCGAACGCCCGGCCGGCCAGTCGGGTGTACAGCGCGTCGCCGTAAGCGCGCCGCACGATGCGCGCGGTGCCGTGCGAGCTGCCGGATCGGTGTCCGGTCGCGAACTGCTCGAGCACCAGAACCGGGCGCCCGCGGCGGGCGAGGGACCAGGCCGCCGCGGCCCCCATCAGCCCCGCGCCGATGATCACGACGGGGTCATCTTCGGACATGTGGGGCAGGCTATCGTCGGATCGGTGACGACCGAACGCGCCTCCGCCGAACGAGAGTTCGTCGAAGCCCATCGCGACGACCTGCTCACCGACCTCGACCGGTGGCTGCGCATCCCCGGGATCAGCGCCCAGCCCGAGCGCCACGACGACGTGCTGCGCAGCGCGCAGTGGTTCGCCGACGCCGCCCGCCGCACCGGCTTCCCGACCGTGGAGATCTGGGCGGGGCCGTGGCTGCCGGCGGTCTACGCCGAGTGGCCGAGCGAGGACCCGGACGCACCGACGGTTCTGGTCTACGCCCATCACGACGTGCAGCCGGTCGATCCGCTGGAGCTGTGGCACACCGACCCGTTCGACCCGACGATCGACGGCGACCTGCTGCGGGCCCGCGGCGCCTCCGATGACAAGGGGCAGCTGCTGTTCCACCTGCTCGGCCTGCGCGCGCACCTGGCCGCCACCGGGCGCAGTTCGCCGGCGGTGACGCTGAAGTTCATCGTCGAGGGGGAGGAGGAATCCGGCTCCCCGCACTTCGAGGAACTGCTGGCCGAGCACCGCGACCGGCTGGCCTGCGACGTCGTCGTGGTCACCGACACGGGCATGGTCGCCGCCGACGTCCCGAGCACGGTGACGGGCATGCGCGGCATGGCCGCAGCCACGCTCACGTTCCACGGGCCCGACCTCGATCTGCACTCGGGCGTCTTCGGTGGCGCGGTCCCGAACCCGGCCACCGAGATCGCCCGCCTCGTCGGCGCACTGCACGACGAGCACGGCCGCGTCCAGGTCCCCGGCTTCTACGACGACGTCCTGACCCTGACCGAAGACGAGCGCGAGCTGTTCGGCGCGGTGCCCTCCGACGACGGCGAGTTCCTCAAGGTCGCACAGTCGCGGGCCCTGCACGGCGAGGAAGGGTTCTCGACGCTGGAGCGCGTCGGCGCTCGCCCCACGGCCGAGGTCAACGG
>JAOPVG010000157.1 GCA_025966255.1 Jatrophihabitans sp. | reverse complement strand
GCCGTGCTCGGCGACCTCGTGGCCGTCGCGCGCAATCGAGTCAGCGGCAGCCGCGGGGCGGGCGAAAGCTCCTACGCCGAGCTGCCCGTCCAGCCCATGGGCGACGTGATCACGCGTTACCACGTCGCACTCGACGTCGTCGACCAGCCGGGTGTGCTCGCCGGCGTGGCCAACGCCTTCGCCGAAGAGGGCGTCAGCATCCAGACCGTCCGCCAAGAGGGCCGCGGTGACGCCGCCACGCTCGTGCTCGTCACTCACTCGGCCACCGACGCCGCGCTCGGACGCACGGTCGAGAAGTTGGCCGGCATGCCGTTCGTCGGACGCGCCGCCAGCGTGATGCGGGTCGAGGGGATGGCGGGGGATTGACATGGCCTTCCCCCACTGGCCCGGTTTGATCAACGCGTACCGCGAGCGCCTGCCCGTCTCCCCGGCCACGCCCATCGTCACCCTCTTCGAGGGCAACACCCCGCTGCTGCCGACCCGCGTGCTGTCCGAGCGCACCGGCTGCGAGGTCTACCTCAAGGTCGAAGGCGCCAACCCGACCGGCTCGTTCAAGGACCGCGGCATGACGATGGCGATCTCCAAGGCCGCGGAAGAGGGCGCCCAGGCCGTCATCTGCGCCTCGACCGGCAACACCTCGGCGAGCGCCGCGGCGTACGCGGTCCGGGCCGGCATGACCTGCGCCGTGCTCGTGCCGCAGGGCAAGATCGCGATCGGCAAGATGGCGCAGGCGCTCGTCCATGGAGCGCGGCTGCTGCAGGTGGACGGGAACTTCGACGACTGCCTCGAGCTGGCCCGCAAGCTCGCGGCCGACTATCCCGTCGCGCTCGTCAACTCGGTGAACCCGTATCGGCTGCAGGGGCAGAAGACCGCGGCGTTCGAGATCTGCGACGTCCTGGGTCGCCCGCCGGACGTCCACTGCATCCCGGTCGGCAACGCCGGCAACATCACCGCCTACTGGATGGGCTACCAGGAGTACGCGAACGACGGCGTCGTCGATTCCACCCCGCGGATGTTCGGCTTCCAGGCCGCGGGCGCGGCGCCGATCGTCATGGGCGCGCCGGTGCTGAACCCGACCACGATCGCCACGGCGATCCGCATCGGCAACCCCGCGTCGTGGATCCAGGCCGAGCAGGCGCGGGACGACTCGCACGGCCTGATCGACGCCGTCACCGACAAGCAGATCCTCGAGGCCTACCGGCTGATCGCCCGCAACGAGGGCGTCTTCGTCGAGCCCGCGTCGGCCGCCAGCGTCGCCGGGCTGCTCGCCACCGTCGCGGACGGCCGCCTGCCGAAGGGGTCGACCGTCGTCTGCACCGTCACCGGCAACGGCCTCAAGGACCCGGAATGGGCGATCTCCGGTGCGCCCAAGCCGATCACCGTGCCGGTTGACGGCCACGCGGCCGCCGTCCAACTCGGGCTAGCGTGAGCGAGCGCGGCTCGGGCGTGAGTACGGCGGATTTCGTGGCCGGGACGGTTGGCGTCCGCGTGCCGGCCACCAGCGCCAACCTCGGGCCAGGCTTCGACGCACTTGGTCTTGCCCTGTCGCTGCACGACGATCTCGCCGGGCATGTCGTGCCGGACGGACTGACCGTCGACGTCCACGGGGAGGGCGGCGATCAGGTGGCTCGCGACGAGACGCACCTCGTCGTTCGAGCGATGCGCCGCTCGTTCGAGCTTCTTGGGGTGGCGCCGTCGGGGCTGGCGGTCGAGTGCGTCAACCGCATCCCGCACAGCCGAGGGCTCGGCTCATCCGCCGCCGCGATCGTCGCCGGCATCCTGCTGGCCCGCGGGCTCGTCCGGGACGGGGACGCGCGGATGACCGACGCGCAGGTGCTGGGCCTCGCGGCGGATCTCGAGGGCCATCCGGACAACGTGGCGCCTTGCCTGCTCGGCGGACTGACCGTCGCCTGGATCGACGGCACGTCCGCCCGGGCGGTGCGCCGGGACGTCAATGCGTCGGTCGTCCCGGTCCTGCTCGTTCCGCCGTTCACCGCATCGACCGAGCGGGCCAGGGGGCTGCTCCCCGCCACCGTGCCGCACGAGGACGCCGCCTTCGCCGCTGGCCGGGCCGCCCTGCTCGTCGCGGCGCTCACGGGCACCCCGCAGGCGCTGCTCGCCGCCACCGAGGATCGGCTGCATCAGGTTTACCGGGCGCCCGCCATGCCCCACAGCGCGCGATTGGTCACGCAACTGCGCGCGAATGGTCACCCGGCGGTGATCTCCGGTGCCGGACCGACCGTGCTCGTCCTGGCTCGAGGTGACGTCGAGGCGAAGAGTGTGCTGGCCTCGACACCCGACGGATGGCTCGGTCGGGCCATTGCCGTTGATCCCGATGGCGCCCGAATTGTGACCGAGCCGGAGGGATGATCTGTGCCTATTCGGAACACCTGCGGCGTGTCCGGTGTTGCTGGCTATAGATCGAGCGTCTAGGCTCGACCTCGTCAGCCAGAGCCGGCGAACCACGCGGCTTGCGCCCACCCTCCTGATTTGGTTCGGATCGTTGGCCGGGCGCTGACACTCTCCAAGCTTCTCGGCACCTTTGCCGGGAGACCCGGATCCGGCCGCATTTCCGGTCTGGTCCGACGCACACGGTCGCGTTACCCCTGTTGGAAGCGCCGACCACCCTCGGAAGGATCCACCTAAGTGACCGATACCCAAGAGCAGACCCTGCCTGCCGCTACCGAGTCGTCCGCCCAGACGACCGGCGCAGAAAACGGGGCTGCCGGCCGCGCGAGCGCCTCGCGCCCAGCGGCCAAACGAGGCTCACTGTCATCGATGTTGCTGCCCGAGTTGCAGCAGATCGCCGGCGGCCTCGGCATCCGAACGACCAAGATGAAGAAGAGCGACCTCGTCGCCGCGATCCAGACCGCCCGGGCCGGCGAGTCCGGCGCGAACGGAGCCGTCAAGACGGCGAAGGCCGAGGCGCCCGCCGCGGTCCCCGCCGCGAGCGAGGCCTCGCCCACAGAGGCCCCCCGCGAGCAGCGTCCCCGGCGCGAGCGCGCCCCCCGCGGCGACCGTGCCGCGGAGCCGGGCAACGCCAACCAGTCCGGCCAGGCGAGCCAGGGCACGCAGGCCAGTCAGCCCAGCCAGTCCACCCAGGACACCCAGGACACCGGTCGTCAGTCCGATCAGGGCGGCCAGAGCAGCCAGGCCGGCACCCAGGACACGAACCGCCAGAGTGACGGCGGCCAGAACACCCAGGGCGGCAACCGCCAGCGCAACCAGAACAATCAGGGCGGCGGCAGCCAGGGCGGCCAGAACCGGCAGCAGGGCCAAGGCAACCAGGGTGGTCAGAACCGCCAGCAGGGCCAGAACAACAACGACGACGACGACGACTTCGACGGCGGACGTCGCCGCGGCCGTCGCTACCGGGACCGGCGCGGCCGCAACCGCGAGCGCACCGCCGGCGGCGGCGGGCAGGGCGGCAACGACGCCGAGCCCACCGTCACCGAGGACGACGTGCTCGTCCCGGTCGCCGGCGTGGTCGACGCGATCGAGGAGAAGAACGCCTGGTTCGTGCGCGTCGGCGGCTTCTTCGCCACTGACGAAGACGTCTTCGTCGCCACGTCTCTCGTGCGCCGCTACGGCCTGCGGCGCGGCGACGCCATCACCGGCGCGGTGCGCCAGCCCCGCGAGGGGGAGCGTCGCGAGAAGTACAACCCGCTCGTGCGCCTGGACACCGTCAACGGCGGCGATCCCGAGCTCATCAAGAACCGGATCGAGTTCACCAAGCTCACGCCGCTGTACCCGCAGGAGCGGCTGCGCCTCGAGACCGAGCCGCACATCCTGACCACGCGGGTCATCGATCTCGTCATGCCGATCGGCAAGGGGCAGCGCGCGCTCGTCGTCTCGCCGCCCAAGGCCGGTAAGACAATGGTGCTGCAGTCGATCGCCAACGCGATCGCCACCAACAACCCTGAATGCCACCTCATGGTCGTGCTCGTCGACGAGCGGCCGGAAGAGGTCACCGACATGCAGCGCTCGGTGAAGGGTGAGGTCATCGCCTCCACCTTCGACCGGCGCCCGCACGATCACACGATGGTTGCGGAGCTGTCCATCGAGCGGGCCAAGCGGCTCGTCGAGATGGGGCACGACGTCGTCGTGCTGCTCGACTCGATCACTCGGCTCGGCCGCGCCTACAACCTCGCCGCCCCGGCGAGCGGGCGCATCCTGTCCGGTGGTGTCGACTCCACGGCGCTCTACCCGCCGAAGCGCTTCCTCGGCGCGGCCCGCAATATCGAGAACGGCGGGTCGCTGACGATCATCGCCACCGCGCTCGTCGAGACCGGTTCGGCCGGCGACACGGTGATCTTCGAGGAGTTCAAGGGCACCGGCAACGCCGAGCTCAAGCTCGATCGCAAGATCGCTGACAAGCGGGTCTTCCCGGCCATCGACGTCGACCAGTCGTCGACGCGTAAGGAAGAGCTCTTGCTCTCGCCCGACGAACTCGCCGTCACGATCAAACTGCGTCGCGTGCTGCACGCGCTCGAGCCGCAGCAGGCCATCGAGCTCCTGCTCGACCGGCTGCGCAAGACCCACACCAACATCGAATTCCTGATGCAGATCGCGAAGACGACGCCGGGCCAGGACTAACCCTCGCAGGCCCTTGCGAGGGGCTCCCGATCGACCCAGACTGGTTGAGTGGAGACTTTCGGGCTGCTGGTCGTCGCCGCCCTGCTGCCAACGGCGGCCGGGTACGGCTACCTCGGTGTCCGTCGTCTGTATCGGGCCTACTCTGCGCGGCGGTCATCGCTGCCCGCCGGGCCGCCGATCGAGCGGATCCACGCCGACCTGCGTCGCCTGCATGATCTGCTGGACCGGACCGAGAACGCGTCGGACATCCCGGCCAAGAACCTGCGCTGCCAAGCCACCCGCGCGGCGTATCTCGACGCGCTGAACGCCGCCTGCCGGCAGCTGCAGGTGCCGGTGCCGACCGGTCACCCGGTGCCGCGGGCCGAGATCTACCGGGCCGAGGCCGACCTGCGTCGCCTCGGTCTGGACGTCCGACCGGTCGGCTGATCGGCGGACGGGGAACACTGGACGAATGGTGTCGGTGCTCGCGGTCTCGGACGAGGTCGACGAAGGGCTGTACGTCGATCCGCGGTGCGTGCGCGGAGCCGAGCTGATCCTCGCCTGCGGCGACCTGCCGTTCGACTACCTCGGGTACCTGATGAACGCCCTGGACGTGCCGCTCGTCTTCGTGCCGGGCAATCACGATCCTGACGTCCGCGGCTATCGCACGGCCCGCTCCGGAATGACTGTCCGGGCCGGCCTGCCCGCGGACACGCCGTGGCCGTCCGGCGCGATCAACGCCGACGGTCGGGTGGTCGACGTCGGCGGGCTCCGCATTGCCGGGCTGGGGGGCAGTCCGCGATATAGCGACGGGCCGAACCAGTACGGGCAGCGCGAGCAGGCCCGGCGGGCGCGGGCGCTGTCCGGACGAGCTCGCTGGCGTCGGGCCCGCGACGGTCGCGACATCGACGTGCTGTTGACGCATGCCCCGCCACGAGGAGTCGGCGATGGCGACGACCCGCCACATCGAGGCTTCGAGTGTCTGCGTGGGCTGGCCCCGCGGCTGCGGACGCCGTTGCTCCTGCACGGGCACGTCCACCCGTACGGGTCGGACACCCCGGACCGCGATCTCGACGGGACGGTCGTCCGCAATGTCGTCGGAAAACACCGGTTCGACGTGGTGGCCGGCGCTAGATTGAGCCCATGACCCGTTCGACAGGGTTCCCCAGAGCCGACGTCGAGAACGACTTCCTGCGCCTGAGGCGCAAGCAGGTGCTGGCCCGGCTGGCCCAGCGGCTGCGGCGGGGACCGGACGACGTCAATCTGGTGCTGCCGTTCGACGAGGTAGTTGCGGCCCTGGGGCGCCGGGGGGAACGCTCGCTCGGGCTGCAGACGATCCGGCTCGACACCATCGTGGGCACCGTCGACACCCGGCGCGACTTCGACCGGATGTTCCGGCCCACGTCGAGCCGGGTGCGGGAACGGTGGGAACGGCTGGCCCTCGCCCAGGCGCGGGGTGAGCCGATGCCGCCGATCGACGTGTATCGCATCGGCGAGCTGCACTTCGTGAAGGACGGGCACCACCGCGTATCACTGGCGATGGCCCACGATCAGCCGACGATCGACGCGTACGTCACCGAGGTGCAGACGGTCGTCTCGGCCCGCGGCATCCGCCGGCGTGGTGATCTGATCACCAAGGACCACGAGCGCATGTTCCGCGCGCGGGTACCACTGGCTCCGCAGTCCATGGCGAAGATCGAGGTCAGCGATCCGTGGTCGTACGCCGAGCTCGGCGAGGCGGTGGAGGCGTGGGGTTATCGGTGCATGCAGAGCGAGGGCGTCTTCCTGGATCGCGAAGAGGTCGCACGACGCTGGTTCGCCGAGGAGTACACGCCCGTCGTGCGCATGCTGCGCGAGGCGGATCTACTTGACACACGCCCCGACGCCGAGGCCTACCTGGCCGTCGCCACCGAGCGATACCGACTGATCCGCACGCACGAGTGGACCGACGAAGTGATCGCCCGCCTCCGTCAACGA